>JAZBNU010000184.1:0-3091 GCA_036350815.1 Desulfopila sp. | reverse complement strand
GAAGGTAGTAGCTGCCAGCCCAATCCAGGCTATCCAGGCGGGTCCGATCAGAGCAACTATCAGGGTTGCAAAAGCGGCAAAAAGAATGAAGGGATATCCTTCCTGAGCGACTGGAACTCGTGGTGTTTTCATACAATGACCTTTGAATGTGGTAGGTTGGGCAAAACAGCAGTTCTGGAACGGGAACTATTTCGTTTTTGAGCGCATCATGGCAATAGTACCGGTTCTGACGATTTCCTTGATCCCGAACGGTCTCAGAATATCGATGAACGCCGATATCTTGGAGGCGGCGCCGGTAACCTCAATGGCATAGCTCTTGGGGGAGACATCGACAACCTTGGCGCGAAAGATATCGATTATGCGCAGAACCTCCGCCCTGGTGTGTGCTTCTGCTTTCACCCGGATCAGCACCAGCTCTCTTTCGACATACTCCTGGTCGCTGATATCTGATACCTTGATGACATCGATCAGCTTGTGCAGCTGCTTGGTGATCTGCTCCACGATAGCTTCGTCGCCAATCGTCACCAGCGTGAGACAGGAAACGCCAGGGTCAAGTGTTTCTGCGACACAGAGGCTTTCGATATTGAAGCCGCGCCCGCTGAAAAGACCGGTCACCCGGGAAAGAACACCTGGTTTGTTTGTTAAAAGAACGGAAATGGTATGTTTCATGGATGTACCTGAAAGAGTTCATTCGTTACCAGAAAGCCTGGAATCATTTTGCCCTGATGGCGTGAAAAACCGGAAGGAATCAGACCAGCAGCATTTCCGTATTGGCTTTGCCCGCCGGGACCATGGGATACACGCTTTCTTCGGGAGCGACAACAAAGTCCATCAGCACTGTTGTTTTACTGGCCAGCGCTTCTTTGATAACGGGCTCGACCTCTTCCGGTGTGGTAGCTCTCAGCCCAAGGGCGCCGTAGGCCTTGGCAAGTTCGACAAAATCGGGCGAAACATCCATTACCGTCGAGGAGTAGCGTTTGTCATAAAACAGTTCCTGCCACTGGCGCACCATGCCGAGAAAACCATTGTTGAGAATGGCTACCTTCACCGGGCAGTTATACTGTTTTGCCGTTGCCAGTTCCTGTATATTCATCTGGATGGAGCCGTCACCGGCGATATCGATGACGCAGGCATCGGGGAAAGCAATCTGAGCGCCGATGGCCGCCGGTAAACCATAGCCCATGGTGCCGAGACCACCAGAGGTGATAAACCGTCTGGGCAGGTTAAAACGGTAAAACTGGGCCGCCCACATCTGGTTCTGGCCGACTTCGGTGGTGATGATGGCGTTGCCCCCGGTGAGCTTGTCGAGCATTTCTACGACATATTGCGGTTTGATGGTTTTACCGTCGCTGCAGTAGGACAGTGGATGTTTTGCCGACCATCCCTGGATGACTTCCAGCCATCTCACATGTTTCTGCGCCTCATCCGAGAGGGAAATGGTGGTATCCTCGTCAAAGAATTTATTTATGGCTGTCAGGGCGGCTTTACAGTCGGCGACAATAGGGACATCGACCTTGACGTTCTTGCTGATGGAGGTGGGATCAATATCTATATGGATGACTTTGGCCTTTGTCGCAAATTCGTCAAGCTTGCCGGTGACCCTATCGTCAAAGCGAGCGCCGACGGCGATGAGCAGGTCGGATTCCGCGACCGCCATGTTGGCGGTATAGGAACCGTGCATGCCGAGCATGCCCATGGACAGATTGTGAGTGCCCGGAAAAGCACCGAGGCCCATCAGGGTCATGGTTACAGGAATATTGAGTTTGGTGGCAAGTTCCGTCAATTCCCTGTTGGCATCTGAGAGAATAACACCTCCGCCGACATAGAGTACCGGCTGTTTCGCCTGGCGGATCAATTGGCAGGCTTTCTCCACCTGACGGATATGGGGCAGGTAATTAGGCTGGTAGCTCTGCAGCCGCACTTCTTCCCGGGAAGGATAGGAGCACATGCCGGCGACAACGTCTTTGGGCAGATCGACAAGAACAGGTCCGGGTCTCCCGGTTTTGGCAATATGGAATGCCTCCCGCAGAGTAGGGACCAGCTCTTCCGTGCTTTTGACCAGATAATTATGCTTGGTGCATGGCCTGGTGATACCGACTATATCAACTTCCTGAAAAGCATCGTTGCCGATAAGTTTGGTCGGCACCTGCCCGGTGAGCACCACCATGGGGATGGAATCCATGTAGGCTGTGGCAATTCCTGTTACACCGTTGGTCGCACCGGGACCGGAGGTCAGCAAAGCCACTCCGACCTTGCCGGTTGTTCTGCTGTACGCGTCGGCAGCATGGACAGCTCCCTGCTCATGACGCACGAGTATATGCTGGATGTCGGCCTTGAAAAGGGCATCGTAGAGGTCCAGTACTGCGCCACCCGGAAAACCAAAGATGGTTGTGGTTCCTTCTTCCTGAAGACATTTGACAATAGCTTGGGAACCGCTCATCTTGCTCATAACTGCGCTGTCCTTGAATGAAAATTTTGAGTAGAGGTTCGAGAGAAGGGAAATGCTCCTCCATGCGAATGGTAAAATATAGAAGTGAAGCGTGGAGATGTCAACACTTAGTGGTTGAGAGAGAGGTTTCTTGCCTTTTTTGGCGGTTTCCTGGTCTCTTTGAGAGAGCTGCGTAAGGTTCATTTTTGATGCGTACCACTTTCTGCGAAAACAGGCTTGACAATCATTGGGTATCATGTGTATTTTAAAGACTCATGCGACACGGGTCTATCCCGCAGTTGTTCAATGAGATATTTAAGAATGAGTTTATGATATTATGAAAAACCTATCCCTCGCTCTACTTCTACTACAAGAGAAGGCGCCAGTGCGAACTGCGGCAGTCGAGGGGAAATTTACGATGTAACACGTATATAATCCAAGAGACTTCAAAGCCACGGTTCGTAAGAGCCGTGGCTTTTTTTTTGTATTTTGTTTCCGTTCATCACAGGGCCCCAGGCGATTTTTTTAGACGAAAGAGAGTTCGACAGACATTACAGAGAGCCAGCCACGTGAGCGGAGCATACTATAACCACCTCAATTTGTAAGGAGAGAAATTCGTATGAACCCGGAATATTTAAGTAAATACAGACCATACCCACAGGT
>JAZBNU010000183.1:0-15752 GCA_036350815.1 Desulfopila sp. | reverse complement strand
CTGTTGATGTGTTTTGTTCAAATGTATTGAGAGCTAAACAGTCCGCTGTGCTTTTCTTCCGGCGGTCCGTTACAAAAAATGAGAGGGGCTATGGTGAAAAATTCTTTGAATTCCTTCGCATATAGGGTAGATCAATTGCAATAAAATACCATTTGTAATTGTTAAACTATTTGATATCCCTTAGAAACGAGTTTCCAATGCAGTATCTTGATATCAGAAACGGTTCTTATCGTTCATCACCAGTAAAGGTTTCTCTGCTCTCCAGGCTTGTTCCGTCGCTGAACTTTTATCCGAGATTTTTTAAAGTTGTGCTGAATGCGGCTTCCAAAGCAAAAAGCGGCCGTTATCCCGATGAAGAGTGGGGTATGGATAGTCTGCGGGTGCTGCGCCTGCTTGAAAACACGGGGCTTCTTTTTTCTGTCGATGGTTTGGAGAATCTCGAAGATTTGGCTGGTCCCTGTGTCCTTGTCGGCAACCATATGTCCATAATGGAAACTCTGATCCTGCCGGTGATTGTTTTACCGTATACAAAGGTGACATTTGTGGTGAAGGACAGCCTGCTGGCATATCCGGTTTTTAAACATGTTATGATATCGCGTAATCCGGTTGCTGTGACACGGACCAATCCACGGCAGGATCTCAAGACGGTTATGGGTGAAGGGGCTGAGCGGCTGGACAGCGGAATCTCTATTATTGTCTTCCCTCAAACCACTCGGTCAACGGAATTTGATCCGCTCCAGTTCGGCAGTATCGGGATTAAGCTTGCTAAAAAAGCGGATGTTCCGGTTGTCCCGTTTGCCCTGAAGACGGACGCCTGGCAAAATGGTACATTTTCAAAAGATCTTGGAAGGATATTCCCACAGGTTCCTGTACGAATAGCTTTCGGAAAACCACTGCAGATCAGCGGTAAAGGGAACGAGGAGCATCAGCAGGTCGTTACTTTCATACAAAGCATGCTGTCGCAATGGCAATAAAAAATCTGATTGCGGGATAAAGAGATCATGGCTGAGGATTATACGTAATCAGATTAAAAAAGCGGAGCAGCAGCTCCGCTTTGTGTCTGTTTGCAGGTGATAACAAAAAAGAACGAGTGGTCAGTTCAGTTCTCCGAAATCCTCATCATCGATATCGTCCTCGTCATCCATGTACTCTTCATCTTCTTCTTCTTCCTCTGAGTCGGTGTCCTCCTCCTCATCTTCATCCTCGTCGACAATATCTTCGTCTTCTTCGTCCTCGGCAGCTTCCAGGTCATCCTTCTCCTGCTGCAGGCGTACGGCTTTCGGAATTTTAGATTCTGGGAGGATGAGTTCTGTGATCTTTTCTATTTCATTGCTGAGGTCGGGGTCTGCAAGACAAGTTTCGCAGGTTGCGGCATGATTTTTGATGAATTGGATCATCCTGGCAGGTGCCATGGTCTCCTCTTTGACATGGAGATACCAGTTTTTTGCTAAATTGATAAGCCTTTCACACTTCATAGAAACGTTTTAACTATTGCTTAGAGTTTGAGATACCGCAGTTAAAAAAGACGTTTAAGCTACTTTAAGAAAACGAAAACGTTCTCTTTTACATTTTTTTCAGAGAGAACAGTTCTCCACTATTCCTTGACTACATTTTTAATAACAGTGCATGATAACCATTTAATTAGTAATTGTGAATAGTGAAATAGAGATTATAATAAAAAGTTGTTTTTCAGGTCAATACCTAATAGTATGACTCCTCCAGCATTGAAAAACGGAAGTGGATAGGGCACTGGTGGCTCTCCCGGACTTCAAATCCGGTGTGAGGGGTTAATAGCCTCTCGGGTGGGTTCGATTCCCATGCACTTCCGCCATTTCTGTCAAAATACTCCGTTGGTGGTCCACTGTGTAATGTAGCACTGCTCTTATGCCTATACTTCAAACGCAGAATATCCGCTCAAACCGCAGGGTATTTTCCCCAAAGATTCCGTCATTTTCGAAGATTTTTCTGCCGTCGAATCCTCTTGTCTTCTTATTGATCTGTAGCCTCCTTATCTTTCTGAATGGCTGTGGTGGAATTGGGGACAGAATTGCTGTTGAAAAAGAAAAGCCTGTGGAGCAGACTGCGTCTCCGATAAACGTCCCTTCTCCCCTGCAGGTGCCTGAAAAAACGGTTGTTCCACCTCAGCCTTCAGAAATTGTCGAGATTGTTGCCGTTAAACGGAAAAAAATTGTCGAATTTGTTGAAATTGAAGGAAAACGTTATCAGGTGCCTCCATTGTGGAGGGGGAGAAAGATTACCGAGAAGGCAGCAGATGTTGCTGAACTGAGACAAATCCCCATCAAATATACATGGAAGGAGACAAAATTATATATCCATTATAAAGCCTGTGATGCTTTTGTCGCCATGGCAGCAAAGGCTGAAGAGGATGGTGTCCGGTTGCAGGCCCATTCCGGATTTCGCAGCATTCATTATCAGAAGAAGATTTTCAGTAAAGGCATGGCCAAGGGAAGATCCTGGGAAGATATGGTGCGCTATGTGGCACCACCGGGATATTCAGAGCATATGCTGGGGACTGTTGTTGATCTGTATCCCAGCGACTGGCGCTTCGCGGCAACTGCGGCCTATGAGTGGCTACGGGAGCATGCCGCGGCATTCGGTTTTGTGGAGAGCTATCCGAAAACCAACAGTGAAGGACTGCCCTGGGAAGCCTGGCACTGGCGCTATATTGACCAGCTATAATGTCGCAACTTCAAGCATTCAAGAGGATTATGCTGCAGGTTGGCAGTATGTCTTTTGTCAGGTTTCGGCAACCGGATATCGTCAGGGCTTTCTCTGGAGTTCTTCAAGCAATAACGTTTTTTCCGCTTCGCTCAGGGAGGAAACGTATTTTTTCCACCCGGGGCACCAGAAGGTGTGCCATTTCCAAATTCTGCCAAGCAGTGAACGGGGATTTTTTTTAAAGATACCCCTGAATCTGCAGGTCTCACAACCATGTTTTTCCATATTTCAAGACTCCGTGATGTCCTTCTGCGAAGAAGGGTGTCTTTTTTGAATGTCTTTCTGACCATTAAGGACGTAAATCAACATGATAAAGAGAAGAAAATCAATTATGGATGCCGTCATATAGAGAGAAAAGTCGAGTATGACAAAGAGTACGGGACTGAACTCTCTCAGAGCGCTTAATTTGAAATGGGAGAGAAGCACCAATAGTTCGGAAAGAAGGGCCATGAGCAGTACCGGTGCCGAGGCTGCTATATTCAGGAAAAAAAATCGCACACCGTAGATGATGGAATCCCATATTTTCCCGGAAATGAAATAGGCCGGAATAACATAGATGAAAACCATACTGAACATCAGTATGGTCAACATGACGGAGGCGGTGTTGCCGACGGCTTGGGTGGTGGACATAAGGACAGCCGTTGTGAGGATAATGGGGATATACATGCAGAACAGCACCAGCAGATAGCCGCCGACATATGTTCTGAAGATGGTGGTTATGGAGCTGTATCTGTTCTCTATAATTTCATAATAGATACCATAAAGAACCGGCGTGATGAAGATGGCCGAGATAATGGAAAAGCTGCTGATCAGATCTGCGAAACCGCTCTGGGGAAAAAAGACGGCAAAACCGTTGAGTAGACCCACGATAGCGAGAAAGAGCAGAATCGCAGGGTGAGTGCGGACGATATAGATAGCGTAGAGAAGATATGTTTTCAGATTGAGATTTTTCATGAATTACGTTTTTTTCCTTGGTAACTTTTTATTGAAAAGAGACAATAGCCTATTTGTCTCTCATTTGTCACGGATATACAGCTATTGCCCTGGTAGGCGAGCCGTCAGCTTCAGCTATTTTCAGAGGCATGCAGAAAAAAGTGAAGGCTGATTCCGGCAGAGTGTCAAGGTTGTTGAGATTTTCAATGATGATCTTGTCCTGCAGGAGCAAGGTGTGGATAGGCAGAGTTTTCGAGTCCTCCCGGTCTGCTGATATAGTATCGAAACCAACTCCTTTAAGTGTATATCGCTTCAGATATCGCGCTGCGGCTTCGCTCAGAACGGGGTAACCGCTGAAATATTGTGCAGTGCCCCACAATTTGCTCCAGCCGGTGGCAAAAAGGATAAAGTCAACTCTTGCTATAGCGTCTTCCAAAGGGTGCAGCGCAGTTTCATCGATGTAGCTCCCCTCTACGGGAATACACATCCCCCGGCCCACAAAACGGTCGAGTGTGAGGTCGTCAAGATGAGGTGTGCCCTCCAGGATATGCGCAGGTGCATCAAGATGTGTACCATTGTGAGTATGAAAGATGATTTTTTTTTCGGCAAATCCATTTCTGGAGCGGGTACTTGACTGCGAAATCCGGAGTGGTTCGGAGCCTGGATATACCGGCATCTCAGCGGAGATGGTATGGGTGAGATCATATATTTTCAATGGTCTGTCCTCGTTCAATCCATGGTTGGGCTGCGTATGGGGTTCGAACCGTCCTTCGGGCTTTATACAATCATCTTTGCCGCAATTTCTTTCAGCAACTTGGCAGCCACTTTTGCGGTTATACCCTGCAGGTCTCTGTTCGGGTTATATTCTACAATATCCGCTCCTATTACGGAGCATTCCAGGTTCTGGATAATCTGGAGAACCTCCCTGACACTCATGCCGCCCGGTTCAGGGTGGGAAACTCCAGGGGCATACGCGGGGTCGAGTACATCCATATCAAAGGAGATATACAGAGGAGTCGTTATTGTGAGCTGGAAAGGTCGGTAGCATACATCTTTCATCTGATGCATTTCCACCTGAAAAAATTTAGCCTGTTCGGCCTGATGGGAGTTGAGGGTGCGGATACCAACTTGTACCAGTCGACATGGTTTAATTTCTTCCATTACCCTCGCAAACGGGCAGGCGTGGGAAAAGCGGTTGCCGCGGTAGTGAGCATACAGGTCGGGATGAGCATCAAAATGAAGGATTGTCAGAGGGCCATGATGTTTGTGCAATGCGCGAACAGCGGGGTAGGTTATGGAGTGGTCACCACCAAGCAGCAGAGGCCTGGCTCCACTTTTTACATGCGGTGTGATGATATCTTCTATTGCAAGGTAAGCTTCTTCCGAATCGGCAATCCTGTGATCCCCAAGATCTGTAAGAGAAATGTCCTGCATGTCGATTCCGAGTTCCGAGGCAAGGTTGGTTGCCTCACAATAGAGGCTTTGCCGGATCTTGGGAGGGGCAAGGGCTGCACCACGCATATAGCTGGAGTTATGATCAGAACAGATGCCTAGAAGAACTATTGGGTGCATGGTCTTACCTTGGTGGCTGAAGTGGATTATTCAGAAATACCGTGCTCACTTGGAGAGGGAGTTTGCCGAAGGTATTGCCCGGAGTGAGATACGGTGCAAATGTATGGAAAAGATTCTGGAAAAAACAGAATAATGTTTTTGGCAGGTATATGCTACCTGAACTGCATTCTCTGTTACCATAAGCTGAAGAAGAAACAAAAGAGAATTTTCCAAAGATCCGTCAAAACCCAAAAGTGATGTTTGAATGTTGCTGAAATCATGGTGTTATTTTGTAAGTACTGTTGTGGGGGACAATGGCTTTATTGGGAGATGGTCTGTGATTTTTTCTAATTTCGAACGATTTGTACTGCCGATATCGTGTGGGTGAATAAAAAACCTTTGTTATTATATTTGGTTGGATTTGTTTAAGGGAAAAAAAACATTGTATTTGTTGGGCGTATCTTGAATAATGTTGAGAAAACAGTCGAATCTCCTAAATACAGGTGTGGAACAGGAGGGGCGTCGAATCCCGACGCGAACATTGTTTTTTCCGGGAGGTGCGTTCGGGAAGTGAAGCCGGTGAAGATTTTTCTCTGTCGCATCCGGGAAAAACTGCAGTGTTACGATTTTAAAAAGGTTTGCTTTTTCAGATAACTGAAGGTGTGCCGTGTAGCAGTTGAGCGGCGCATGATTTATCGGTCCGGAGGTAGTACATGAAGATGACTTGTCCCCACTGTGGGGTGAACGGTTCTGCTGATAGTTCGCTTCTGGGAAAAAAGGTTAAATGCCCTAAATGTATTGGCATATTTACTGTTTCTCCCGAGGTTCTCCAGCCTATTTTATTGGAAGATGTGGAGTTGGAGCAGGTTGATGATCCTGTCGTCTCCCTGGACGTTCCTACTGAAAAAGAAGTTGACGACGTTTTCAGTAAACTTCTGGGTGAAGAGACAGATACTGCCAGGTCAATGGATGAAGAGAGAGAAGCCTTGGATATTGTTGCAGCACAGCTGGATGAGGAAGATGATGCAGTCGTTGCGGCATTGTCCGATGCAGAGCAGGCTCCGGAATCTTACAATCAATGGCTCGGTGAAGAAGATGAGGATGAAACCCTTACGGTTATAGAGGATTTTCCGGGAGAGAGTGTTGATCGAGAAGAGCTGACTCTTCTTGGGAACAGCGATGACGCTGATCTTTTCGAAGAAAAAACGGTATCTGAAGAACCAGCCGAAACTATCGCGTTGGAAAGCAAGGAAGACCAGTGGCCGGTAAACACGGAGGAGCATGAAGATGAATCCGAAGAGCAGATATTAGCTTTTGCGGATGAGCTCGAAAATGAGCTTGAGGATGCTTTTGGTGATGATGTCCAGGAGGTCGAGGAAAAAAACGTTGCGGAAGAAAACTTGTCTGATGGAGAAGAAACCAGCCTGGATGAAACTCATGATGAAGATGATCTGGTTGATGACGGTGACTATGAGCTTCATGAGAGTGAAGAAGGCGAAGAGATTGATGAGGGTGTTGTCGTTCAAAAATGTTCGGCTTGCGGGGAATATGTCGATCATGAAGCTAAGTATGAATATGATTCTCATGTTTATTGCGAAAAATGTGTCCCCACGGAATTGAAGAAGAAAAAAGAGGAGGAACTCTCTCAGACGGTATCTGCATTTGCAGCGGCAAGCTCTGGTACACTTGCTGCCGGGAGTGCCATTGCTGAAGAAGACCAGGAAGCTGTTGCGGAGGCGGTCCCGGGCCGTTTTACCATTGCTACCCTTATAAAAGACGCCTATTACTACTCTAAAGGGACCAAGGGTGCCATCTGGGGTGGGATTATCGTTATGTACCTTGTCCTTATTGCCCTCGGCGCAGCCACTTTTTTTCTTTTTCCGCAATTGACGTCGCAGGTTGATTCATTTCAGGCTATTCTTCTTGAAAGCGGTGTGCAGACAGTCAGCAGTTTTCTCTTTTTTGTCTTTATGGCTGGTATTCTTCTGATAGCCGTCAATAAAATCGGTCAACAGCCGTTTTCGTGGAAGATGGTTTTCAGCGGATTCTCTCGTTTCGGCTCGCTCCTGCTCCTTTTTGTTCTGCAGTCTATCATGCTGCTCATTGGTTTTGTGTTGTTTATCCTACCGGGAATATATCTCAGTGTGGGGTATGCCCTTGCCATTCCGCTGCTTTTTGTGAAGGGTCTCTCTCCCTGGCAAGCACTGGAAGAATCCCGCAAGGCGATACATAAGCGGTGGTGGACAGTCTTTTTTGCAATGATCGCTATGAGTGTTCTCATGGGACTATCTGCAATTCCGCTGGGGATAGGTCTTATATGGACCGTACCGATGTGTGTTGTGCTGATAGCGGTGCTGTATTATCATTTTTTTGGAGCCGAAGAAGATTAGAGAACAGGCTGAGGCACGTTCGTTCTGATGTCTGCTGCGAAAAGCCTAAATGAGTTGTCATTTTCGAAATATGAAAAGTGCTTTTGGGCCATGAGGCCGAAAAGCACTTTTTTCTTTACAGATACCAGCAGGGCTTATGGTAGGGAGGTGCTTAACTGGATGAGTATCTATTGTGAAAAACACAAAGAATAAAGTAGGAGAGGAGAATACCCTGCCCCGGACTGCTGTTCATCTCCTCATGTTGATATGTGCATTCCTGGTATCGACATCTTTCACGGTCGGCAAGGCAATTACCACAGGGCTTGATCCGGTGGTGTTGACGCAGGTGCGATTTCTCGTGGCAACCCTCCTCCTGTTTCCCTATGTTAAATTGTATCATGGACTACATTTCAGTTTTTCCATGGTTTTGCGCTGCAGTGCCATAAGTCTGTCGCTGGTTGTGTTTTTCTGGTGTATGTTCCTGTCGCTGCGGTACACTAGCGCGCTGAACACCAGTGTTATCTTTACTCTGGTGCCGTCGATTGCCGGTTTTTATGCACTTATGCTCTTAGGGGAAAAACTCAGTCAGGCGAAACTTATTGCCCTGTTTTGCGGAATGGTTGGAGCCGTCTGGGTAATATTCAGAGGAGATATCAGCCTGTTGCTGGCGATGCAGTGGAATAAAGGGGATCTCATTTTTCTGGCGGGCTGTTTTGCCATGGGGCTGTATACCCCTCTTGTCCGGTTGCTGCATCGGAAAGAACCCATGGTTGTTATGACATTCTGGATCCTGGTGACCGGTTCCGTCTGGCTAATGCCGGTCTCGGCAGGACAGATGGCTGTTTTAGACTGGAGTTCGGTACCGTTTTCTGTCTGGATCGGAGTGGTTTATCTCGCTGTTTTTACAACTGTTATAACATTTTTTCTGACCCAGTATGCAATTACTTTTCTCGGCCCCACCAAGGTAATGGCATACTCGTACCTCTATCCTGCTCTTGTTTTATTGCTCGACATGCTTTTAGGTAAAGGTTTGCCGGAGATTCGCGTTCTGCCGGGGGTGCTGGTTGTGTTGCTTGCAATGTTTGTGATACAGCGCTCAGTGCGAAGTTAATCCACCAGCAGTGAATAGGATGCTTCAAGAGAATGGATTGCACCTTTGGGCGACAGTTTGCTGGAATAGAGGTTGAAGCAGTTGACTGCAATTGTGTCGAACTCCAGGAAGGCGTTGCCTGCCAGAAAGCTGGTCAGACGATTGAGCGGAGTATTGCTCAGTCTGGCCAGTGTAACATGAGGAGTATATTTTCTGCTGTCTGGCGGGAGGCCGCATTGAATCAGGGTCGTATCGATTCTTCTTTTCAACGCAATGAGCTGGTCAACCGGTTCGAGACCAGCCCACAGGACCCTTGGCTTGCCTCGCGGCGGAAAGTGTCCGACTCCGCGAATAGCAAGCTGAAAAGGTTCAGACGCTACCTCGGCGAGACTCTCTCGTATATCGTGGTAGAGGCCGCCCTCCACTTCTCCGATGAAACGCAGGGTGACATGGATCTGGTCTTCAGGAACCGCCTTTGCACCGGGCAGGGATCGACCCATTGCGTGGAGAAAAGGAGTGATCTGTTCAGGTAACGGAATTGCTGTAAAGAGACGAATCATAATGTATTTCAGCGGGAAGGGAGACAGTCTACAAGAGCGAGCCAATGCTGTCCCTCTATTTTGTCATATTTTTCCAGAAAAAGCTGTTCACTTTTATAGAGACTGCCGTTTGTATTTCTTTGCGGAAATTTGTCAAGCTGGCTGGGTCCGCCGTTATAGAGAGCATAGAGCCAGGCAGCCAGATATCTTTTCCCAGCTTCGCTGGAAATCTTTTTCAGATTCTGTTTTCGAGAAATATAGCGGTTCAGGTAGAGGGTAAGGATCTCTGCACCGGCGACACTGTTATATTCGATATTCCAGCGTAATCCCTGTAAATCATATATACCTCGCCACACTTTTTCGTTGATCTGCATTATTCCCACTGAAGTATTGTTATACGAGAGAAGATAGGTGATCTTCTTATCTTTGACGACAAACTGTCTGAAGCAGCTTTCCTGCCAGGCTGTGGCATGAATCATTTTTTCTTCCCAGGCAGGCGTTTTGGTCTCTTTTGCGAGACCGGCATTTAGTGAATGTACGGCTTTGTTCAGTATTTTATGGACTCTTGGGAGAAAACTGTCTGACGGCATGAGCTCCGCAGTCCAGCTCCGAACTTCCTGGAAACTTGGCTGGGCGGCAGCATGGGCTTCAACCGGGCTAAAGAGATCTTGCCACGAAAGGCGAGACAGCCAGGGGAAGAGCTGATCAAGAAGAAAAGAAAGAGGATCCTTGCCTGGCTGTACTTCTATCTTATCGGCGGGACTTTTCTGAGAGTTTTTCTTTGCGGGTATCCTCTCCTGCAGCGAAGGGGCTTGTTTTTCTGCAGGAAGAAGCGGCAGGTCCGGTTCTAGTCCGAGAGCGTCACGCAGGCGTCGGTCAACAGCTCCGCCTTCGTTGAGTGTTTCGTCGGCGCTGAGCATATGGGCCAGGCGGTAAAACCCTTCACGGCTGATGTCTATTCCTATAAGGGGGCCAATGCGGTCTAAAACGACCAGTGCATCAGCTGCCGTGAAAAAGCTGAGATAGCCAAGGGGGTTATCGGCTGGCCTGGAGGAAAGATGGTTGCGAAAGAGCGGTTTTAAATCCTGCCACGAGGCTATGAACTGATGGCGGACAAAAGCTGTAGTCAATGCAGGAGTACCGATAACCTCGGTAAACTCATACCGTACCCGGAGGAGGGTGTCGAGGAGCAGTCGGCGGTCATTTGGGCTCAACCCCCTGCTTGATATCCGGTTGATCATATGAACGAGCAGCGCATCCCAGGTTTGCCATAAATTCATCAACTGTTCCTGCTGTTCTGGCTTTTCGATGGGAGGAACGTCTGATTTCTCGGGACGGCTTTCGGGTATATCCGCTTCAGCAAGAATGTTGATGGACAGGCTGTCACTTCTTACCTGCGGCGTATCAGGATGCATGTCGGCGAGAAATCGGCCGGCAGCATCTAAGAGTTGGTTGGGAGCCTGTGGAGCTATGAATTGTTTGAGATTGTCCACCGGAGGAGCAAGGTTCAAGACAATCGCGTTGATATAGGAATGGACATTGTTTTTTATCAGATCCCAGACCAGGCCGCTGAGGGGCGCACGATTACCAGTAGAATCAAGGAGAGTGGAGTCCTGGGTGTTGAAATGAAGCTGCCATTGTTTGTCAACAATGGGTTGCTGCAGGAAAACTGCTGAGCCGGACCAGTACAGAGGAGCAAAACAGTTGCCGCCTATCGGGGTTCCCCAGGTGATGCGAATATCGGTCTGGAAGCGCACCAAGCCTTCCTCTTCCTGAATTTGCGGTTTATTCAGTCGTATATCATTGCATCCCTGATTCATGGTGACGATAGCCGCACTTTCGTCAGGATCTTGATATGCCTGGCTGACTATAAGACTCCGGAGCAGCTGGAAATCAAAGGTCATGGGGAGGCTGATGGTTTCTGCTCTTGAGTTTTGAGGGGCGATGATGGACACAAGGAAAAAAACCAGTGTTGTGGTGATCTCTTTGGGCAGGTTGCGATACAAACGCTTGACCATAATTCCTCATCTCCTAAAAACCAGTTCCTCTTTGATGCCGCTTGCACTGCAGCGTTGTCGCAGCAAGGTGCATGGTACTATAGCACCTTGCCTGGCGCTTTGCATCCACGAAACCTCGATTGGTGAGAAATCCTGGCGCATCGCATTCACGACAACCTCAGCAGCTGGAAGATTCGGTCTGGGCTGAGTCTTCAAAGATGTCTTTAAAAAACAGGACGGCCCTGTCTTCCGTCCAATAGTTTTTGCTGCGGTATTCACCGACAAAGCCGACATGGCCGCCATATTCCGGTATTTCAAGAAACAGGTGCGGATTTCTCGCCGCTTCCTCGTCAGGATAGCAGCCAGGGGAGAGAAATGGGTCGTCTGCAGCCTGAACCAGCAGGGTCGGAATGGCGATATTGTTGAGAAATTGTCTTGAAGAGCATTGCCTGTAATACTCTGCCGCATCCTTGAAACCATGCACGGGTCCAGTATATCTGTCATCAAATTGGGCGAAGGTTTTGATGGCAGAAAGCCCTTTGGTATCATATATTTCCGGGAACATTTCTGCTTTGCTACGAATCTTCTGGTGCAGACCGCGCATGAAATGGCGCATATATATGCGATTGTGGAAGAGAGCCATACGAGCGGAAGAGCCTGCCAGATCCACGGGGACAGAAAATACAGCTGCCGCCCTGACGGCAGCAGGTACTTTTTCCGGAGCTTCTCCGAGATATTTCAGGGTCTGATTTCCTCCCATGCTGAAGCCAAGAAGAGCTGCATAGCGGTAATTCCGTTGTTTCAGTCCATGACACAGTACCGTATGAAGATCATCGGTTACACCGGAATGATAGAGGCGCGGCAACCGGTTCATCTCGCCGGAGCATCCACGAAAATTCAGACAGAGAACATCCCATCCGTCCTGGGCAAGGATGGATGCCATGCCGAGAACGTTTTTCATCCGGGAGCTTCCTTCCAGGCCATGACTGATAACGGCCAGTTTCTGCCCAGAAAGGCTATTGTCGGGAAAGTGCCAGTCGATATCAAGAAAATCGTGATCTTCTGTAAATATACGCTCCCGTATTGGATTGGCAGTGGGCCTTTTGCGGAACAGAGTGGGATATATCGTCTGGAAGTGTCCTATAGTGAAAGGAAAAACCGGAGAGTATTCAGGAACAGGAAGAAGAGGCATGGTGTTATTTGTCCGACGTCAGCTGCAGTATGGCCTGATTGGCGATGAAAAGCCCGAAGATTCCCGTCAGGGTGGGAAGGCTTCCCAGGATGTTGCGTTTTCTGCCTCGCAGGGCAAAGGGAGTGGCATTGTCCTCTGAATCGGAAAGCATGTAGTCAAAGTCGACTTTTTCAGTGGAAAAAACGCAAGGTATGCCGCTTTCGATACCGCGACGTCGTAAGCGTTTGCGGACATGTTTGGCCAGAGGACAGTTGCTGCTCTCAAATACATCGCCATAGCGAATCTTGGTGGGATCTGTTCGTAGCGCCGCGCCCATGGATGAAATAATAGGAATACCGGCGCTGTACGCTGCTGTGAGAAGCTGTATTTTCGGGTTAAGAGAGTCAATGGCGTCGATGAGCAGGTCCGGTGCCGGGCTAATGATCTGAGGCATGGTTTCTTCTGCTGCAAAAATGGGCAGGATATCCACACTGCATTCAGGATTGATTGCGAGAATACGTCGTCTACCCGCTTCGACTTTCAGGGTCCCGATGTTGGTTGTCAGGGCAAGGATCTGTCTGTTTATGTTGGAGGGTTGAATTGTATCGAAATCGACCAGGCGAAGGTTGCCCACACCAGCACGGGCCAGACATTCGGTCGCATGTCCTCCGACGGCACCCAGGCCGACAATGGTAACCGTGCTTTTCTGCAGGCGGGTAAAGCGATTATTGCCTATAAGTTGAATGATACGGGTGAATCGTTCCATGGTGTTTGATACCGTTCTGACAGTTTTCTCAGCAGGTAGCCGGTGAATGCCGCGCCGTCAGGGCTGAGTTGCGAAGTTCATTCTGCACTATGATAAGGTGATCGATTTCATCCTCTCTTTCTTTTATGTTACTTCAGCTGATCGCTGTGTTTATTTCCAGTCAGTCGTTCCAGGAGAACAGGATTGATCCAAGCAATAGAGCCAGGGCTGTAAATATAAGCAGGAAAACACACTCTCCCTGAACATCAGCAAATGTCGCACCTTCGCTCATGATTTTTCGTACGGCCTGGAGCATTTGGGTCAAGGGAAAAATTTCCGCGGTTTTCCTGAGCCACTCCGGGGAACCCTCGAGGGAAAACCAGACCTCAGAGAGAAACATCATCGGCCAGGTGATAAAATTGAGTACACCGCTGCTGAATTCTTCGCTTGTTCCTCGTGCAGCTAAAATCAGTCCCAGTGCGCAGAGACTGAGGCCGCCAAGAAAAAAGAAAAAGAAAATGAGAAACAGGGACCCTTGTACGTAGAAGTCGAATATGAGATCGGAGCCATACCAGACAACCGCCAGGGTGAACATGATGAGAAATATTCTGGACAAAGTCAGGGCGCTGAGGAACTCCAGTGCAGTCAAAGGGGTTGCTTTCAGTCGTTTGAGGGCGCCATTTTTACGGTAGCGCACTACGATATAACCGACACCCCAAAGAGCGGAAAACATCATGTTCATGCCGAGCAGGCCAGGAAAAAACCAGTCAATATAACGGATTTCCTGCCCCTGAATCGCTCCTTTGACAGCCGGTTGAGATTCATCATCTATGAACGAACTGAGAAAAAGTTTCTCGGCAATGTAGCCATTTGGAGATGAATTATTGACATAGTAGGCATGGGTGGTTGAAGTGCCGTCGAGAAGCAGATCAATTTTATGGTGGCGCAACAGCTTTTCCCCAACCTCCCGATCAGGCATTGCCAGGAAAGTGACTCTCTTTTCGTTCTGGAACGCCGCTGGTACAGTTGTTTGTTTGAACAATCCGTCCTGTTCAGCGACGGGAAATATGCCGACCTTGAAGTTCTGATGGCTTTGGCCTTCAAAAATAAAAGAGAAACCGATGATGATAAGGAAAGGAAAGGCAAAGTTCCAGCCGAAGGCGGCTTTGTCTCGAAAAAATTCCAGGTTTCTTGCCATGAAAATGGCCCATACATGCTTGTAGTTCATGATGATAATACCGGGTCGGTCATTTCAATAAAGTGCAGCGGCGCAGAGATGAGTAATAATGATTTCATTTTGTTTCAGTCACGTAGCTGCCGGCCGGTGAGGCGAAGAAATACATCTTCCAGGTTTGCTGATGATATTGACATACCGGAAAGATTGATGTTGATTTTGCTCAGTTGGCCAATAGCTTCCTGGATGTCCCTGCATTCCAGTCGAATCCCATCTTTATCCTGGTAGATCGGGTAGGAGAGTTTCGAAAGCAAGGCGGTGTCCGTTACAGCGGGCAGGGTTATGGTACTTGTACCACAGTGCTCCTGAATAAGGGCTTTCGGGCTACCTTCGGCAATGATGGTACCCTGGTCCATAATTGCGACCTGATCGCAGAGATACTCGGCTTCTTCCATTGAATGCGTTGTCAGGATAATTGTTTTCTCTTCAGATTTGATTGTGTCGACAATACTCCACAGATTTCTTCGGGATTGAGGATCAAGTCCAGTTGAAGGTTCGTCAAGAAAGATGAGGCTCGGCTTGTTGATCAATGCCAGAGCAAGCATGAGGCGTTGCTGCTGTCCTCCTGAGAGTCTGTCGTTTTTCCTTGAAAGGAGAGAGGCAAGATCGCATCTCTTTATCAGTGCTGTTAGATCTTCAGGGTCGGAATAGAGACTGGCGTATGTTTTGAGGGTTTCCTTGACGGAGAGATAATTGAGCAGAGATGTGTGCTGGAATTGGATTCCAATCTCTTCTCTGAATGATTTTTTACGTGGTTCTCCTTTATAGAGAATCTCACCGGAGGTTGCGGGAATGATGTCTTCGATAATCTCGATGGTTGTTGTTTTTCCTGCTCCATTTGGACCAAGCAGCCCAAGACAGACACCTCGATGAACTTTGAGGGAGACGTCGGTTACCGCCTCGATCTGTTTGTAGACTTTACGTAGATGGGAAACTTCTAGTATGAGGTTGTGACTATTCATGATAAACCGGATACGTCAGGCAAGATTGTCAAAAGAGTTTAATGGTCAAAGCAAGAAGAGTATAAAGCATAATCATTAATCTTAAAGTACTTTTAAAAGAGGTGAGATGAAATATAGCATTAGATCTTGACAGAAAAACAGGATCCATATACTCTTGATAATAATTCCTGATAAGCGAGATCTATGCAACTACGAATGACAAACCAGCGTGAGATGATTCTGCAAGAGTTACAGAAGAGCCAAGAACATCTTACTGCTGATGAGCTCTATGAGCGAGTTAAAAAGATAATGCCTCGCATCAGCCTGGCGACAGTATATCGTAATCTTGAGATATTATCCGAAATCGGTATGATCGGAAAACTCGAGGTAAGTGGCAGGCAGAAACGTTTTGACTGGGATGTCGATGCACATGATCACATTTT
>JAZBNU010000182.1:0-4588 GCA_036350815.1 Desulfopila sp. | reverse complement strand
CAAGGTGTTGACCATCGAAGAACTGGCCGCTTACCTCAAAATTTCCAAGTCAAGCCTGTACAAGCTGGCTCAGAAAGGTGATATCCCCGGCCAGAAGGTCGGTAAACACTGGCGTTTCCGGCGCGATATCCTTGATCAGTGGCTGGCGGAAAGCACGCCTGCAGGCAAAAGGAAAGGAAAAGCATGAACCTGGTGGAAAAGGTCGGCTCCGGTCTGCTTCGTATCCGCCAGATGTGTGAAACTTACCTTTTCCCGCCGTTGTGCATCTAGGTAGACTCAGACTGGTACTGGATTATTTTCAGTCGATATGGGGCGAAAGTTCAGCAGTCCTAGAACTAGGTGGCACCACGTTGGCATTAAGTCGTCACCAAGTCAAAATTCTCCATAATTGCCGGGAAGAAAAAACGATTCTGGATCTTATGGAACTCTCGAAACGAACTGATCGCACTAAGTTCAGGAACAAAGTGCTCAGGCCTTTGCTTGAGGCTGGGTAGATAAAAATGACCATCTCGGATAAACCAACAAGCAGCAAGCAAAAATATCGGCTGACGAAAAAGGGGAAACGGTTTTTGAAGCAGGATAGTTGAAAAGCATATATGATTGCGTCGTTTAAAGTTGCTATCACTTTTAATACAAGGAGAAACACATTGGCGGTACCTGATTTCCAATCATTTTTCCTGTCGATCGTGGAGAGTACATCCTGCCGTGGACGGCTTCCCTTATAGAGCAGCCGTACAGGCAAAGGAAATTGTAGAGAGAATATGAGGGATAGTGGCGAAAACAATGCTCAAAAAACTGAAGCGGCCCCTAGGGACGGCCTCGTTACTCCTTCTAAACATGGTAGATGAGCTATTTAAGCTATTGTTTTTTGAGCGATAAAATCAAAAAATTGTCGAGAAAATGAAGGTTAACCTTGATTGATGGATATATGTAAAGGAAAGAGGCAATATTATGACCATCGCCTTCACAGATGTTGAGGAAGCTTTTTTCTTTTTCAGTTCCGTGCCGGAGTTTGAGCATGAGGCTTTTCTTGATCGTGAAACCGGCAAGATCTACTACCACTCGGAGATGCTTGATGATTTTGAGGAGTTGCCCGAAGATATCGATGATGAGCGGTACATAGCCATTCCCCACAAGAAAGAACTGAGCTTGGGAAAAAGACTTGTGCAGGTTTTTATCTACCAGTATCTGCCTGACGATGCTGAAGAGGTTGAGGCAATCTTTCGACGAAAAGGCGCCTATGCCAGATTCAAGGCCTTGTTGGACAGAAGGGGTATTCTGCAGAAATGGTATGATTTCGAGGCAGAAGCTGAGGAGAAGGCCCTGCGTATCTGGTGTCAGGAAAATGGTATCGAACTTTTGACGGAATAACAAGCAACTGATCTGAATGAGATTTTTCAGGAGTTATTCTGTTGATCGCTTACCCGGGTTTCGAGATCCTGCTGAGGGGGGAGGCAACAGGTCGAACTATAGAAAGCCATATGTCAGAAACACGTCGATAATTTGACATATCTTGAATATTAGAAGAGAAAACTGCTTATAGGCGTAACCCACATTTGTGTTTTCCAGGAATGTACAGTTGTTCAAATAGATGTGTATTAGACTGGATTGTGAATGATACTGATAATCAAGGATGGCGGCCGTGCGGATGTGCACGCAGCCTGCATTCGTTCTTTTGCAGAGAATGATCCGGATTAAGTGAGAAACGGTCTGGCCTTGTCTGCCACGGGGCATTGAATATTTGATCGGGGCCTTTTTCTCATAATTGATTGAGTTGCAGAAAGGAAATACTACTATGATAAAAGTACAGGAATACTTTCCTCCGTTATTATTGGCTGTGTATCTCTTTGTTTTCGTGGCCCTGGGCATCGATCCGCCAAGCGGCAGAGAGGTGTGGCTGGCGGAAAATCTGCCTATCTGCTTTATTGTTCTGGTTCTGGTGGTCCTTTTTTATCGCTGGATGAGATTTTCCAACCTGAGCTATTTTCTGATGTCCTTTCTTATTTTCATGCATACCGTGGGAGGGTATTACACCTTTGCCGCGGTGCCTTTCGACTGGTTCACCGATTTTTTTGGCTTTGAAAGAAACCATTATGACCGTATCGCTCATTTTACCGTAGGCTTTTATGCTTTTGCCATAGCAGAATGGTTAACGGTGAAGAAACTCAGCAACTCCCGGGTGGTGACCTATCTCTTCGCTCTTTTTGCCATCATGTCTCTGGCCGCGACCTATGAGGTGATGGAGTGGCAATTTGCCATTCTCGGCGACCCGGATGCGGGTATCGAGGTTTTGGGATCACAGGGAGACATTTGGGACGCCCAGAAGGACATCGTTGCCGATACTCTGGGGGCGATTTTCGCCCTGGTGCTGTTCCATGTGTTGCGCGGCAGAAAATAGAGGAACTGAGGCACGCCTGATTCAGCATTGAGCAAGTGTAATTCATTTTTCGCATCACGACCTCCTGCCACCTGCCAGGTCAGTCTTCGCAGCATGATGCACTGTCTTCTACTCATGGTGTATGGTGGAGTGGTACAGTCTCTGCCGGCGGCTCTGCAATTACCGGCAAAAATGCTTCCCATAAAAACACATAGAGCAACAGTCAATTGCTTTACTCCGGCTGCGTGAAATAGCGCACTCAGCTTACACCCCTGCCTGCATGTAGCCTTTAAAACCTTGGCTCTTTGGTCGTCTTGTCTGTTTTCTGTCGACATCCTTTCAGCACAATGTTTAGCCCGAATATTCACTTTTCAATATGTGTTGTGCTGACGCCGCAGCGGCAATGGGTGTTTATCAGAAATTCGGCTGGGTATCATGTTGTGAACTTCATAGAGTGTGCAGTTAGTTGGGATATGTTGAGAAAAAACAATTAAATTAGCGAGTAAGATAGAAAAAAAAAGCTTGAGAATGAGGCAAAAAGAAGATAGGATGGCACCCGCCGATGGATAGTAAGAAAAAAATTGTGCTTACGTTCCAAATGCTTATCGCTCGGCAGCGAAAGAAACCGAGGATTTGCTGTAACGTCTAGTTATTACAGTAATATTCCCAGAATAACCTGGGCGGACGATATTGCTGTATTTTGAGAATATTCCATGCAGGAAGGTTTGCTCAAATAGCCATGGAAGGATAACACAAAAGGTAGAATGAAATGAAAGAAATGAAATCTGGAGTTTGCATTACCATTTTGCACCTGTTTTTCTTGATTGCTGTATTTCTGTATTCTTTCGAAGCTCATGCACAAGCGGATATTGTGGCAGCTGATACCGTGTATCTCCCTGAATCTCTCACACCGCAATTGTCGGAAAACCAGAAAATTATCTATAGAGCTCAACCTGCAAAGGTTTTTATTGCCGACCCGAATCCTCCCAGGTTTACAGAGTATTTTCCCCCCCCAGCATGGATCTCTGCTGAATCTTTTAAAGGCAATACCGCTGCTTTTCGAATATCTTACGTTGGCAGCGGTGACCAGGACTTGTGGGGAGCAACATGTCAAGCGTTTCCTGCGGAAGCAAAAGGAGCTTTTACTACTGCAGCCAATATCTGGGCGAAGCTGCTTCACTCTCGAACGCCTATTACAATCCGGGCATGTTGGGGGGATTTAGGAGCGGATTCTTCAACACTGGGCTATTCCGGAGGGGGATCATACATCAGAGATTTTCCAGGTGCTCCTCGCGCGAAGACCTGGTATGCAAGCTCGCTCGCCAATGCTCTACATGGAGAGGACATGATCCCTTCTGAATATGATATGCATATAACTTTTAACAGCGATTTACCGGGTGTATATCATTGGAATTACAGGCCTGATGGTAATGTAGATTCGGATGAATTTGACTTTTTGACAGTAGCCCTCCACGAAATCTGCCATGGACTGGGGTTTATGGGATCAATGAATGGTGGGTCTACCTGGGGAATTGATGGTTATCCCTTGATTTATGACGTTTTCACAAGGGACACTTATGGAACACGACTTATTGATTACGATGGGTCGTATCCCTATACATTGCCTGAAACGTTAACTGCGGGACAGGTGTTTTTTCATGGTTCACATGCTATGGCCGCCAATGGAGGAAAGAGAGTAGAACTTTTTACACCTGATACTTGGATGCCGGGATCAAGCTACTCCCATCTCAGTATGAATTTTAATGGTACATCCGATAAGTTGATGGTGTATATGCTCAGTCTTGGCAATGCCATTCACTCACCAGGTCCCATAACCCTTGGGCTGCTTAAAGATGTTGGCTGGCCCGGATCAGCGGTCGGCCCGCCAAATCCGCCGCCTGAAAGACCTAATCCACCTTTATCGTATCTGTTGCTTCTGTTGGGGGAAGATTCGTGATAAGAAGAGTGGTGCTCTGTCCTATAAGGAAAATACGGGACAGATGTATCTCTGGAGACCGACAAGGCTGCAGATCATAGAGGCGGCTGTCGAGAGCCTTTGCTTACGGGCTTCCTGGAAACATGTTGGGACGAAATACTCTTTTTATATTCACAACATCAACAAAATATCGGGGTTTTTTCTCTATTACGGGCTCTTTTCTACTGGTTTTTCCATCTTGGAGTGGTATTTTTGTTGTTATAACTGGAAATACT
>JAZBNU010000181.1:0-9136 GCA_036350815.1 Desulfopila sp. | reverse complement strand
CTGCCACTTTTATTGCGACGAAAACGCACCACCCGCCGCAGCATATCCGGCAGCTTCTGTCCCGGTGCAGGATCAACAAAATAATCCCAAGCACCGCCTTCCAGTGCTTGTTCAGCATGCTCCGGGGAGCCATGTTCCGCATATATTATTATTTCAGGTACTGCAGAGGTGTTTTTAAAATCCTGGATGAGTGAGCAGGATGCGCAACCAGAGATAATATCCCGCATCATTACGATATCGGCGCCTCTCTGCTCACATATCAACACGCCTTCATCCAATGTTGCCGCAGAGTGCACTTCCACCTCAAGCTGCTGCGCTTCTCCGAGCAGAGATTCGGCAATATCGTTTTTCTCATCTATAACGAGGACTTTCAATGCGTTACCCTTACCATTTCATCATATTCTCAAAAATGGGAGATGAGTGCTCTTCACGTCCGGAAGCAACGGTCTGTCGGCAACAGGACTATTAGGCACCCTGAAAAACAAAGAAGAATTTAGTTCCCATATTCTCTTTGTCAAACAGCGATATCGCCAAAGCTTCATCATAACGGAAATCTTTTATAATAACAAATATCTCAGTAAACGAGAGACAAAAACAGAATTGTATTTCGGGATTATCGACATCTCCTCCTGATCAAATTCTTCCTTTACCCCCGGCCGTTTCAGTTGTACTATCGCTTTAACTCAACATCAGTATCCGTTTGAGTATGATTATTGCATATCCCCCTCAGTATTCATAAAATTGACAAAACCATTCAATCACAGAAAAGAGACATGACTGCAATCTCCCTTTTAATCGTTGAAGAGAACCCCGCTGATTTACTCATCGTCAAAGAGTACCTGTCTGAAAACAGAAACAACACCTTTACCTTTCTCGAAGCCCGGTCCCTGCATCAGGCGCTCAGACTCATCACCCATCATAACCCGGACGCGATTCTTCTCGACATCCAACTCCAGGACTCGTCCGGCCTTGATACCATCCGGGAGGTAATCTCCAATGCCCCGGAAACAGCGGTGATCGTTCTGACCGGCCTGCAGAACGAAGAAATGGCTGTTCAGGCGGTACGTTACGGAGCTCAGGACTTTCTTAGCAAACGGGATCTCTCCCCGACCATGTTAAGCAGATCGATACGCTACTCCATTGAGAGAAAGAAGGTTCTTCAAGAAAAAGAGGATCTTCTGCATGACCTGGATCTTGCTTTTGAAAGAATCAATACTCTAGAAAATTTACTGCCGCTCTGTAGTGGATGTAATAAAATTCATGGGCAGGACAGGAGGTGGTATCCTCTGGAGGAGTATGAGGGACCCTCTATCCTTGCGTCTCATCCTGAGGAACTGATTTGTCCTGACTGTCGGGCGGCCCTGGACAATGAAACGCATCAGACAAACACATGAACGCTCTGGAAAAACAGCTGAAAAGCAGCAAGGACCGTTTACAGGTGGTGGTGGATTGCATGCCGGCACTCTCTGATACGAGAGCATGCCGGGCAGGGAAACAACATTCTTCTTTACCCTTCCTCAAAACGAGAGGTAAACTCATTCTTATCTCTTTCCCCTTGAAACTTCAAATGTATCAAAACTGCTTGCCATCGTAGCGAAAAAACATCCCGCACTTCTCTGGAGTATAATTGTCTATAATTCGACGCATTCCAGCAACGCTCTCGCGCGGCGACACCCCTTTATCGGATCCCGTACGGGTAATCACCTCCCCCGGATGCAGCAGCAGCACCCCTATATTCCTCTGCTGCAAGTCATCGGCGATACAATTAACGGCGGCATTCAAGGCCGCCTTACTGGAGCTGTGGTACAGATTGTCAGACGTACTGTCCCCAACACTCTGCGCTGAAGCGCTGCTGATAACAGCAATCACCCGTTTTCCTGTACTTCTGGTTATATTATCCATGAGTGCTTCCATGACTCGGACCGTTCCCAACGCATTGACCTCAAGAGACCGAAGCCAGTAGCCGTAGTGAATACGCTCAATGCCTTCCAGCCGTTTATTGAAACAAATCCCGGCATTATTGATAAGAATATCCAGAGCAATACTGCCCAATTCTTCGCAAATATCAACAAGATCCTCCTCCCTGGTAATATCCAGCCGGTGTATACTCAGATGACTATGGAGTTCTACCAGTGTATGCAGTGACTGGGCCTCGGAAGGTCGTCTACAGGTTGCATAGACCCGCCATCCAGCCTCGAGGTACTGTTTTGCAAACTCAAGCCCGATACCCCTGTTGCTTCCGGTAATGAGTACACGCTTCACGATGCCTCCTCTGTTTTAAACTCCTGCCACATCTTTTCGGCCACCTATAAGCACTACTCCGAAGGTGAACTGTCGGGAATAATCAGTGTCGGGACCGATGACTGGCGAATGGTTTTCTCGGCAACGGAACCGATCATAAAATGCGAGAGTCCCGTTCGCCCATGGGTCGCCATTACAATCATGCCGATACTGTTTTCTTGAGCGAAATCCACAATCGTATCAGCCGGAATGCCAAGCTTGACACGGGAGATTACCTCAAGACCCTCAGGCACCTTAGTTGAAAGTGTATCATGTAATTCCTGCTCCACCATCTTGATAAGTTCCTGCTCGTAGAGTGGAACGTCAAACCCTTGAATGGCCGTGGGAGTAAAGCCGGCACCGGTCACCGTAGGGACCTGCTGCACCACTTGAAGAGCGTAGAGCTTTGCCTCAAACCTACTGGCTATTTCCACCGCAGCCTGCAATGCCTTAAAGGACTGTTCACTGCCGTCACTGGGCCAGAGTACTGAAGAGATGGGTAACATTTTACCTCCGCTATGTTGTCATGCTGTGCAACTGTTTACATGATTCTCTCCGCCTATTGGTTTTCGGCAGAGGTAACAGTCGAGATTGTATTATCATAGTTTTGCCTGTCTTCTTTTTTTTGAGTGGAGGGGCGCGAAACATTGTGCTCTTCCTTCTCTTTGCCCCCGCCACTTTCATCAAGCATTTCCGCAAGATGTTCAAAGGTTTTTTCCAGTACTTTTTCCGCTGTTGGATTTTTCATGCCTCTCACCCGTTGTTTGATTAATTGTCGTTAAAGGCCTTCGTCGGGCGATCATGCCTTAGAAAACCAGTCCCGGGATGCTCCCATCTCCTCTCAGAGATCGATCACCAGATTGTGTTTCCGCAAACGCATCCCTAAAAAAATCAACGATGTCCCAAAGAGGACAGCATACACTCCAATCATCCAGATAATCGCTACGGCTCCAATCCCGGGGTTAACCAGGAGCACAAGACTAAAGAGGATGGAAAGCACGCCACCGAGTCCAAGAAGCCACTCACCCTCTATCTCATCACGCAGTTTGACCGCAGCCAGCACTTCAATAATTCCCGTCAACATTGCCCATATACCGATTATGAGTATGATGGCCATAACGGTAATGCCCGGCCAGACAAAGGTGAAAAGTCCGATAAAAATCCCGGCAACACCTTCAACGAGCAGATATCCCCACTGCACCCCCATCTTCCGGCCCTGCACCGATGCCGCAAACGAGAAAACACCGTCCACCACAAGAAAGGCTGCCAGAAGAATCGCCATCACCTCTAAAGTTATGCCTGGCATAACGATGGCGACTATCCCAAAAAGCAGGGCGAAGACTCCGCGTACTACAAATGCCCACCAATACTTTCCATACATACGTAACATACGAACTCCTCTCACCATTAATTGCGTCTCAGGGCACCCTCAGCAGAACAATTCTGTTTTTCGCAGAGAGCTCAATCAACTTTCACCATGCTGTAAAATATACGTGCAATTCCTTTGCCACCTCAGCAGATCTCTTCCTTCTGTGAGCCGCAGCAGCATCTAATATCCCAGTTCACGGGCGGCATCGGCAATCACCGAGACACTGTGCTGCAGCGCACGGTCTTCCTCTTCAGAGAGCGGAGGCCGCAACTCAGAGACAATGCCCCGTGACCCGATGATCCTTGGCAGGGAAAAGCTCACACCTGTAAGATTGCCCCCGCTATTGTTCAGGCTGGAAACCGTGAGAACAGCACCTTCATCGTCCCGAACGGCCCTGACAATACGAGACAACCCACCACCGATACCGTGGTAGGTTGCCCCTTTGCCTTCTATAATTCTCGCGGCTGCATGACGGACGCCATCGTCAACAGCAGCGCGTATCGACTTGCTCACATGGCGGCCGATCTGTTCGGCAAATTCATCAAGAGGAACGCCCCCGATATGGGGACTCGACCAGACCAGCACTTCAGAATCACCATGCTCTCCCACTACATAAGCATGTATTGAACGCGGCGAGACTCCGAGATGCCCTCCCAGTAAAGAACGAAAACGGGCGGTATCAAGAATCGTTCCCGAGCCGATCACACGGGCGGGGGACAAATTCGCAATTTTTGTGGTCACCTGAGTAATAATATCAACCGGATTTGAGGCGACAATAAGAACAGCTTCAGGTGCCTCACGTATCACCTTGGGGACAACGTTTTCAAACACTTCGGCATTGCGTCCGAGCAGCTGCAGACGACTTTCTCCTTCCTTCTGGCCAACTCCGCAGGAGAGAATAACGGCAGCCGCATCATGCAGGTCTTCATACAATCCTGCCTTGACACGAACCGGATGGCTGTAGGGGGTTGCATGAAGTATATCTTCGGCATGGGCTTTTGCCAGTTTCTCGTCAAGATCAATGAGTACAATTTCGCTGGCAGCACCTTCCAGTGACATGGCGTATGCTGCAGTGCTGCCGACGAAACCGGCTCCTACTATACCAACTTTCATAAACTTCCTCCTTCAACTAGATTATTGGAAATGCAATTCAGTGCTATTGCCGAACATTTTTAGCCAACGGCTCTCTCACGACTTCGAAAGCTATAAATAAACAAACCATTGCAATTTACACTCCTGATCACCCAAAGCTGTTTTCCTGGAGAGGGTCCAATAGACAAACACCTATTCGCTCAACCTTTCGGCATATTTTTTGCTATTCCATGTCTGACAAGGCCCACGGAACAAACCGTGCTTTTCCAAGGAACCAGGTGAAATTGGTTGCGCCCAAAGGATTTCTCTGGCAATCGAACTGTCCGACATGGCACTTGAAAAAATTTTCTGCAAAATCAATGGCGCTCTCGTTAATTTCAGAGGAGAAAAACACACAACAAAATGCCCGGGAGCAACCATATATGTCGGCTCGGAGCAGATATACAAGATATTTGCCGTAACTCTGCATCTACCCGCAGAAGTGGTGGAGCATCAGATGAACACCTCTTATGACAACAGCATCCTGAAAATTCTGTACCCAAAAAAATGGTACCGCTGGAGCAGATGATTAAACATGGGATGCAGCACCACCTACTTCCTGTCGGGCAGGAATTGTCCTATAGAAACGGACAAAAAGGGTATGCATTAAAAAGATGATATCCTTATCAAAGCAGCAACAAAACCAACTCTGACAATTCAGGATAAAAACAATGGCAAACACTCATGACATCGTAACGCTGACAATCAATCCTTGTCTCGACATTAGCGCTGAGATTGACAGACTTGAGCCCACTAAAAAAATGCGCTGCCGCAATAACCGTGTGGATCCGGGAGGCGGCGGTATAAATGTCAGCCGCGCCATTAAAATTCTCGACGGCACTTCCCTTGCCGTCTTTCCGGTGGGAGGCAGTATCGGCGACACTCTTGTTCAACTGCTGGACAGTCAGGGAATAGCCACCAGGACCGTCGCCACTAAACAGTCCAACAGGCAGAGTTTTGCCATCCGGGAATTAGAAGAGAACAGGCAATATCGATTCGCTCTGCCAGGCCCTGAAATCCGTGAAAAAACCTGGCAGGACTGCTTTAAGAGAATCACAGCACTAGAACCGGCACCTGCCTATATCGTTGCCTCCGGAAGCCTTCCACCTGGTGTCCCCGAGGATTATTACGGCCGGTTGGCTGAATATTTCAGGGACACACCCACGCGCGTAGTCCTCGACACTTCCGGAGAAGCACTCAAACACGCCCTTGATGCCCGGGTATATCTCATCAAACCGAATCAGCGGGAACTCGAGTATATCTGCGACTGTTCCCTGGCAAACAATGAACGCCAGGAGGAAATGTGCCAAGAAATAGTCAACACAGGCAAGTGTGAAGTGGTGGTTCTGAGTCTGGGCGAGAAAGGGGCCTTACTGACCACCCAGGATCAACAGTTCCGGGTTCCCGCTCTTGAGGCCGATGCCATAAGTGCCGTCGGTGCCGGAGATTGTTTTGTCGGAGCAATGGTGCTTGCTCTGCAGCAGAAGAAGAGTCTGAAGGAGGCCTTTCTCTATGGTGTTGCTGCAGGAACAGCAGCACTGGCAACGGAAGCGACCATCTTATGCCGTAAAGACCAGACCGAAGCCTTCTACGACCAGCTTCACCAAAGGTATGGCGATAGCTGATTACCTCTGCATCCGCTCATCATGGACCATCCGCCACCTCAATTATCCTGCCGGAGAGGAAATCTGCTCAAACAGAGACAGTAGAGCCCTCGAAAGACGACAAAAAGCCACTGTGGCCTCATAATCTTCAATCTGCAAAAGCCCAAAGCAACAAGGCTGCTATCTGGGTCTTTTCCTATATGTTTTAGCTTCATCCGCTCTCCCTCTGCCTATACTTTCTCCTGTTACTCTCTGCAATCAAGCTAAAAAATTCCTCTCCCGCTCTCGTGCTGGTACTATTCAGATGATATATCCTCCCAAAATGCACTCTTCTTACCTTCTGTGAGCTTTCGGCAAAGAATATCTGCCTTATTCTCACTCCTTCGGCATAATATTTGCTTCTCTTGAACTATCTCCCTTTTGACGGGAAATGGCTCTTGTAGCAGGAGATTGAAAAACCAGAGAGCCTACCATGAACGCAGACAGGAGGTAGCTATGCAAAAAGAAGAAAAGAAGACTCCAAGCACGATGGACCTTTCGAATAAAAATACTGCCAAAAATGATGTACTTGATCGCGATACGCCCGGACCAGTTTCGGTATCACCTGGAGGCGATGATAAACCTTCCTATACCCATAATGCCGACAAAACTGATCCCATAGATCCTCATCTTTCCGGGAAAAGTTTCTCCAGCAACAGTTCAAGCCCAGGGAATGTTGAAGACGATGCGCTTGACCGCGATAAGACGGGACCGGTTTCGGTATCACCTGAAGGCAAAGATAAACCTTCCTATACCTACAATGCCGACAAGACCGATCCTATAGACCCTCATCTGGCTGACATGTCGGAACACTCCAGAAAGGAAACAAAAGACAGGAAATAGTTCAGTCCCGCAATGACAATAGCGGAGACCAGCCGGCAACCGACAAAGCTGGCTGGTCTCCCGTCTCTGCTAGAGCTCTGGAGACCTCCGGCAAAAGCTGAAATATGAAGTCCATCTCCCCCTCATTAAAAAGCATCCCAGTATTCAAGACTGCTCACTTCAACGTAAGAGGCAACCATCTGTTCTTAACGAAAGAGTTATTTCCAGTAATTTTTTCAGGCTTGTTCAACAACGGCAACCAAGAAATCGATTTGCTGGCCAAACAGGATCTCCATTGCAACTGGAGCGGAGAAAAACATCGGTAACTTCTCGAGTAGATATTTCCTGCTGGAGACATCGTTCACTGGTGATCCTGGTGATCCTGGTGAGTTTTTTGAGTTTGACGAATATGGCCATAATTAAGCAGGGCTACAAAAATCGAGCCGCCAATGAGATTGCCGACTATGGTGATACCGACAAAGCGCATTACAGCCATCGGATGAAACAGATCGCTGAATAAATAGGCCGTAAAGATCTCTACGGAGCCCGCAATGGAGTGATGCAGACCTCCGGCGCCGATAATAAAAGTAACTATATATATGGAAACCATCTGGCTCAGGGCTGGTGGGGTTGACATTACCAGCCATGCTCCCAGAGCCATGAGCCAGCCGGCCAGCAAGGAGCTGAAAAAAAGAGGTCGGGCGGCGTAGGCAACCAGATGTTTGCCGATTTCGACATATCCCGTCTCTGCCTGAATGACGTCCTCGGCCAGCACCAGGAAAACGGCACTGATCATCGCTCCAAAGAGGTTACCCGCGATAACGACTATCCAGAGCCGCAGCATCTTCCTGACGTCGCCGCGGCCGTCGAGAACAGGATAGACTGCTGTTGCCGTATGCTCAGTAAAGAGCTGAGCGCCGCTCATTATGCAGAGAACAAACCCTAAAGGGTAGACTAGTGCAGTGACAAACCGGGACGAGATAGCGGTATCGAGAAGCAGCATCTGACTTTCGGCAATAGCAACGGACATTGCCGTAAACCCCAGGATAAGACCTGCGGCCATGGCAGAAAGCAGCAGGGACAGAAAAGCTCTGTTCTGCTGCTCCTGCCCTTCGATGATGACCTTCTCGAGAATATCGTCGGGATGTCTGAGAGCCTCATCGACGCGCTTAACAATGACCGGAGTATATTCTTTTTCCTCCTCTTCACGTTCCACTTCCCGTTCTGTTGGGCTGGTGGTGCCATAGTCCTTTTCGGCTTGAGAGGGAACCTTCTCAGGTTTGTTGTTTTCATTTTTCTTCGCCATGGTGCTGCTCCCTCCTTCTGATACGCGATTATCTCAAATCGATCGACCTTCATGATCGCACACAGGTACTGTTTGCCTGGAACATGTAACCTTTCCGGACTCAACAGTACCATCTTGCTATATCCATGCCGGAACGGTAGTCAAAACACCCACTCCTGGCGCACCAATTGCATCACAACAGGTGTGCTGCTTACCATTAGCTGTTATGTAGTATTGACTCTTAAAAAGGAAAATTTTCAAAAAATTAAGGGATTTTTTTTCATAATCATAATTGGCATGCCTTTAGCATAGATTGAGGCAGAGAGCATTACAGGGTTTGCGGGAACATAGTCTGCTGCTGTACCCACGCTTTTTCTGGTATAATGGTGGTAATCCCCAATATATTTTCGTGAGCTGAGATAACACAGCTTACGGTCGTATAGGACAATTGCAAATTCAGGAGATGGATTTTTAACAGACACCAAATCTGAGAGGAGACAAAAATGAATACGCCAAATCACTGTCCGGGTTTTGAATCGTTCAGAGACCTTGAATCATTCATCTGTACATGCAATCATTGCGGAGCGGAAGTGGAAATATTTTCCG
>JAZBNU010000180.1:0-10428 GCA_036350815.1 Desulfopila sp. | reverse complement strand
GTTTTATCCTGAATAAGGGTAAGGGTATCAATACCATGCCTGGCAAGGTCCAAATCTATGATTTTCTCACCTGTTGCTGGATCCGCTATTTCACCGAGGTGATACAAAACTGAAGTATTCAGCGACATAACGAATGCGGAAAAAGTAACCTCAGGCATAACGCAACGGCCCTGCTTATCAGGTACCTTCCCTTCCTCACAAGCACAATTATCCTTACTTTGATCTGTCATTATTCTCTCCCTCTCACTCCCTTTGCCTTGTTAGCTGCTGCAATGGCAACCCTGAAGCACGGAAATTCCTCTACTGTAACAAAAACCATAAAAAAGCCCTGAGGCCACCTATTCTGTCGCATACGATTTTTTCAGGACCCCCTCTAATCTTCCCGGATAACCACCTTACAATGACGCACCGGAACTTCAGTGAAAAATAAGCGTTCCGGAACTGTTGTCAAATGGCTATCCGCTTATCGGGCCGTTTTCTCCTCCGCACTCAGCTGTATTCGGCAAGCTCCAGAACCACTGCATCGGTGATGTTGTCAAGGCTGCAAACTTTTTCCTGCAGTTCTTTCGGGATGAGAGTATCGGTTGACAGCAGAATAATATTCTGCTGACTGGCTTCTTCCCTGCCGACAGTCATCCTGGAAATATTCACCCCTCCGACACCAAGCGTTGTACCGAGAGCACCTATCACGCCAGGAACGTCCTTGTTGTATACGAGCAGCATCGGCCCGGCAGGCAACGCTTCCAGACGGAAAGTATTGATACGGACCAGTCGTGGCTCATTTTTACCAAACACTGTCCCAACGAGGACATTTTCGCCTTCACTGGTTTTCACCCTTGCCGATAAAACATTGATGAAATCGTCGGAACGCTCAGACTTCGACTCCACGACTTTGATCCCTCTGTCTTTTGCGATAATCGGAGCATTTACATAATTGACAGCGTCTTTTAAAATAGGAGTAAACAAGCCTTTCAGAAAGGCAATTGTTATGGGACTGGTATTAAGCTCAGCCAATTCACCGCTGTATTCGACACAGACCTCCTCAACTCCTCCTTTGGCAATCTGCATCTGGAAAGAACCAAGCATCTCACCCAAGGTGATATAGGGCCCCACCTGGGTAAGAACGTCATCGCTGACGGATGGTACATTGACAGCATTGGTGACGGCGCCTTTTTTGAGGTAATCGGCAATCTGTTCAGCAATAATAACAGCAACATTTTCCTGGGCCTCACTGGTCGACGCGCCGAGGTGCGGGGTACAGATAAAATTGTCAAGCCCCAGCAGAGGGCAATTTTCAGGAGTGGTAGGTTCCACTGCGAAAACATCAAGAGCCGCACCGCCAATCCAACCCTCGCTAAGAGCTGTATAAAGCGCAACCTCGTCACAGACCCCGCCCCGGGCGCAATCAATAAACATGGCATCATTCTTCATGTTTTTGAAAAAATCTGTAGAAATGAGGCCCTTTGTCTCTTTCGTCATGGGGACATGTACGGTAATATAGTCAGACCGCCGTGCAAGTTCCTCCAGACCGACAAGCTCAACACCTATTTTTTCAGCTGTTTCCTTAGGCATATGGGGATCATAGGCGATAGTCTTCATCTTTAATCCCTGCGCCCTGACGGCAGCAATTCCGCCGATACGTCCGATTCCGACAATCCCCAGAGTCTTACCCGTCACTTCACGTCCCATGAACTTCTTCTTTTCCCATTTGCCGGCCTTCATTGAAGCAGTGGCTTGAGGAATATTACGAGACAAGGCCATCATCATGGATATGGCATGTTCAGCAGTGGTCGTGGCATTTCCGTCAGGGGCATTCATCACGACAATACCTTTCTGGCTGGCTGCGGGGATATCCACATTATCAAGGCCAATTCCGGCACGACCGACAACCTTCAACCTGGTAGCAGCCTCTAATATATCAGCCGTAACCTTGGTGGCACTTCTGATGACAAGTCCATCATACTGGCCAATGATTTTCTTCAGTTCTTCAGGTGCCAGGCCAGTGTTGACATCGACTTCAATTCCTGCTTTTTCAAGAATTTCAGCGCCGACCGACGACAAATTGTCACTAATTAATACCTTCATTTCTGCTCCTTAAGTGCGTTATCGTGTTCACCCGTCAATATGTATCGGATGCTTCGTTCCAGTACCGGCCGCAATCACCGGGTATTCGCTGCACGTATCGTCAAGGAATACCTGTTTTTACGAATTCATTACTTGTAAATCGATCGAATATAACGCTAATCCTGGCAGAGAACAACAAAAATACCGCATATTTTTTTCTGTGCCGGTGCACTCTCTACGCTGGCCGTTTTGCGTCCAGGATCTAGACAGGATTTCATTTTTTAGTTATTAATATCAAATCTATAAACACACAACAGCACTCCTTCCGCTACCGGCCGAAAGTGTTTTTTTTCAAGACCGCTCGACATAGCTGTTGAAGTTGTCGGAGGAAAGCGATATACATTAGAGTTTTTGTCGAGATCCGCCTGACCCGGATTTCTCGCCTGACGACGGTCTCCCGCAATATCACTACCACAGATTCCGCAAAATACTGCGCATTTCGAAAACCCTTTTTTTATGAGCAATGATAATGGTACAATATTCTTCTGCACCTTCAGTGCAGAAACAGGAATTACAGGATTAAAGGAGCAGCAATGAGTGAAACCAGATTACGTTTTCCACCAAGCCCTACCGGCTACCTTCATATAGGAGGAGCAAGAACTGCCCTGTACAATTGGCTCTATGTCAAAAAAACAGGAGGGAAACTGATTCTTCGCATCGAAGACACGGATACCGAGCGCTCCACGGAAGACTCCATCAAAGGTATCATAGATGGTCTGACCTGGCTTGGCATAGACTGGGACGAAGGCCCATATTTTCAGACGGAATTCAGTGATGACCACGAGAAAGCCGCTGCCCGCCTTCTCGTCAGCGACAAAGCCTACAAGTGTTTTTGCACCAAGGAAGAGCTTGATGGGAAAAGAGAAGCCGCCCTCGCTGCGAAAGCAAGCCTTGGCTATGACGGCACCTGCCGCCATCTGAGTGCGGATGAAGTACGAACAAAAGAAGCCGCCGGGCTTCCCTTCGTCATCCGCTTCAAAGTTCCTGAGCGCGTGGGCTGTCTCAATTACGACGACAAAGTATTGGGAAAGATAGAATGCAACTATAAAGAAATTGATGATTTCGTCATTGTTCGTTCCAACGGCAAACCTCTCTATCTCCTCTGCAATGCTGTCGATGATATCAGGGACCGCATTACCCATGTCGTCAGAGGCCAGGATCACATGACCAATACCATCAAACAGGTTCTTCTCTATGAAGCACTCGAGGCACCCCTTCCTGTTTTTGCGCATATGCCCCTGACCATGGATACCAAGAGAGCAAAAATATCTAAAAGAAGTCATGGAGAAGTAGTTGCCGTGCAGTTCTACAAAGAACACGGCTTTCTACCATGGGCCCTGAATAATTTTCTTGTTCTGCTTGGCTGGTCTCCAGGAGATGACCGGGAAATTTTTTCCAGAGAAGAGTTGATAGAGAGCTTTACCCTGGAAAGAATCAACAAGTCCCATTCCATTTTCAATTATCGTAAAAATGACCCAAAATTCTTTACGGATCCCAAGGCCATTGCCATCAATGAGCACTATCTTCGCACCATGGATGTTGCTGAAATAGCTCAATACGTTAAAGAAGAATTCAAAATGGAAGGACTGTGGCGAGATGAATACGATACCGTTGCAAGAGAATGGTTTCTCAGCACCATCGATCTCATCAGGCCTCGCTACCATACCCTGAAAGATTTTGCCGCCCTGGGCAGGGCATATTTTGCCGATGATTATCCCATTTGCGAGAAGTCTCGTCAGAAAAACCTGCTTAAAACCCCTGAACTTGAACACTGGCTCCCTCAACTTGCAGGTCGTTATCAGGACCTGGAACCCTTCACTCTCGAAAAAACCGAAGAGGCTGCCCGCGCCTTGGCCGACGAACTCGGCATCAAGCCAGGCATACTAATAAACGCTATGAGAACAGTACTTACCGGGCAATTGGCCGGCCCCTCCATGTTTGACATAGTCATGGCACTGGGAAAGGAAAAGGTCGTAAAGCGGCTGCAGAATGCCGGCGACCTGATGAAGGAACCGTCCGACAGCCAATCCGCCTGATACCTTTATGCAAGGAAATACACGTAACTGGTTTTCAACTTCTGCCATAAATACTTGACTGAGCATACTATGGAAAACACCGACATACCCAAGGAAAAACCCTTAGATTTCATCCGCCAGATCGTTGCCGAAGACCTGAAAAATGGCAAACACAGACAGCCTGTCACCAGGTTTCCGCCGGAACCCAACGGCTTTCTACATATCGGCCACGCCAAATCAATCTGCCTCAATTTCGGCATCGCAGAAGAAAACAGCAGTCCCTGTCATCTCCGCTTTGACGATACTAATCCGAGCAAAGAGGAAGATGTTTACGTTGAATCCATCAAAGAGGATGTGGCCTGGCTCGGCTTTGACTGGGGAGAAAATCTCTTTTTTGCCTCCGACTATTTCAACGATCTCTATCTTTTCGCCATAGAGCTTATCAAAAAGGGGAAAGCCTATGTCTGTCAGTTGTCGGCAGAAGAGATCAGAGAATACCGGGGTACCCTCAAGGAACCGGGGCGAAACAGTCCTTACAGAGAACGAAGCGTCGAAGAGAATCTCCTTCTCTTTGAAAAAATGAAAAACGGCGACTTTGCAGAGGGAAGTCATGTCCTCAGAGCCAAAATCGACATGGGTTCCCCCAATCTCAATATGCGGGATCCGGTCATTTACCGGATTATGAAAGTCGCCCATCACCGCACCGGAAACACCTGGTGCATCTATCCGATGTACGATTACACCCACTGCCTTTCCGACGCCCTGGAAAAGATCACCCACTCTCTCTGTACTCTGGAATTTGAAGACCATCGGCCGCTTTACGATTGGGTTCTCGATACTCTCGAAACAGACTGCCACCCCCGCCAGATTGAGTTCGCCAGACTGAATTTGAGCTATACCGTCATGAGCAAACGGAAACTCCTCCAACTGGTGGAGGGGAAATACGTCAGTGGCTGGGACGACCCGAGAATGCTCACCATCTCCGGCCTGCGCCGCCGCGGCTATACCCCTGCTTCAATCCGCTCGTTCTGCACTGCCATCGGCATCGGGAAAAAGGAAAGCTGGATCGATATGGGAGTACTGGAAAACTCCATCAGGGAAGATCTCAATAACTCGGCTCCCCGGGTCATGGGCATCCTCGATCCGCTTAAAGTGATTATCGACAACTACCCCGAAGACATGGTTGAGAACGTCGAAGCGAAAAACCACCCGCAAAACCCGGAAATGGGAAGCAGGACCCTGCCTTTTTCAAGAGAGTTGTATATTGAGCGTTCCGACTTTATGGAAGATCCGCCGCGAAAATATTTCCGTCTCGGTCCCGGCCGCGAGGTCCGGCTTCGCTACGGTTATTACATCACTTTTGCTTCGATGGTCAAAGACGAGAACAGCGGTGAAATACTGGAAATCCACTGCACCTATGATCCTGAAACCAGAGGAGGATCCTCAGCCGACGGCAGAAAGGTAAAAGGAACTATCCACTGGGTTTCCGCCCGGCATTGCGTCAACTGCGAGGTACGCCTCTATGACCGGCTTTTCCAGGTGGAAAATCCCGATGGCGACAAAGAAGCCGGTTTTCTCGGCCATCTCAACCCCGAGTCAGTGATTACCTTGAAAAACTGCAAAGTAGAACCGGATCTTGCCGATCAGGAAAAAGGTTCGCGTTTTCAGTTTGAAAGACAGGGATATTTCTGTATCGACACAAAGGACTCCACCCCCGGTCGCCCCGTTTTTAACCGAATAGTAACATTGCGCGATTCCTGGGCCAAGACGCAGAGTGCAGCATAAGATATCTCTATTTCAAAAGAAAATCGTATGAGGTCCTGGTTTTGCTCCCTTGCACACCGGTGAAAGAGCCCAGCAGAAGCCTATGAACAGCCGGGGAGAACGGTGGTGCAGTTCCATGCTCTATATGCGTTTCCCATTCTCCCCTTGCAAGAGCGCGTACCGCCCCGACAAAGGGTTCTGCATCAGGGGAGACACCCTGATCTATAAGCCTCTTCAGATAGTTTATGACCCTGGTAAGACGAAAAACAGTGTACAATTCATCCCGGCCAAATCCCGGCTTTTCGTTATCCAGTGCACTAAGGCGGGCAGAAAAACAGATATCCTTTCCCGACGAAGCCGGCTGCAGTGCATCAGTGCCATGATACTTCCGGTGCAGAGCTGATTTCGGCGTCATGTAAAACGGTGATGGACCGATCAGACATTTCTTTTGCGCAAGATAACACAAGGTCTCAACAGCATCCTCCAAGGTCTGGATCGGCAGCCCGATAATAAAATAGACCACAACATGCAGACCCAGTACATCGGCGTTATTCAAGACATTTTCCAGGTGTTCGCCGCTTTTCGGGCGCTGCGACATTTCCAGCAAACGCTCCTGACTGCAGACCAGAGACAGATTGAGATCGGTAAACCCTGCCGCTTTCATCTTCTCTAGAAGCGTAAAGGTCAGCGTATGATATGACAACCCGTTCATTGCAGAAAAGCCAACATCCTCCAGATTAAGCTGCACTATACGATCAAGCAGATCACCACATTTTTTCTGCTGAAAGCTGAAGTTATCGTCTTCTATGTCAAAGTGGCGGACCCCCCTGTTGTAAAAATGGCAGATCTCAGCAATAATATCATCATTGCTGCGCACGGTATATCTCCGCCCGAACACGGCATGTATGGTACAGAAGTCGCAATGATGCGGACAGGAACGACTCGTGAGAAGGAAAGCCATCGGTTTTCGTTTATAGGTATACTGCCGTAGATCCAGGTTGCAATAGTCAGGAAAGGGAGTCTCATCTCTGTCCAGCGGATGAAGGGAAGACGCCGCATAGGAGTTGAGCGTATCCCTGCTTACGACTCCGGCAACCGCTTCCGGTACCCCCCCGCCCAGTAAAGCCTGAATCAGATCGACAATGCTTTTTTCACCTTCACCCCGAATAACAAAATCACCGCTGAACCCACTCGTGGCATCGTCGTTTGTCCGCAGCAGCAGTGTTTCCGGGCTGAGGGATGCGTGATTTCCTCCAAAGACAACGGGAGTATCCGGGAATAGTCTCTTGCAGAGTGCGGCCAGGGCAAGAGCCTCTCTGTAATATGGGCTGAAAAGCGATGAAATACCTATCAGGAAAGGGTTGTGCTTCTGGAGATTTTTTACAATAGCTTCTTCCACCACTCCAAAACGATAGTAGTTATGGAAAAGTGCCGAAGGTGATTTTTCATATGTTCCATAGTATCTCTTCAGGTATTGAAATTCTTTGGGATAAGGGAGTGTTTTCCTTCTGTGGGCAGAGAAGAAATCATACAGATAAACAGATTGCCCCGGCAATGACTTTTTGATGCTGCCGGCGAGATACGCAAGCCCTAATGGGAGGCTGCGACAATCAGTCGCGTAAAAATCCTCAATCCAGGGCTGAAGCAGAAGCACATCTCCTTTGACCTGATTATTCATTTTCATCACTCTGCCGGGGTATACAATATTGTCATTTCTGCTGCTACAGTACCAGAGTATCAGCTGCCACTGCACTATACAAAAAAAAGTACTCTGCCGCCCCATTGACTTTACACTTTCCGGTAGTATCATTCACCACTTAAGAGTCTTACCTTTTTGAATTTTATATCTCAAAAACTCTTACGCCGGAGAGTAAATCCAGGACGGTCCCGTATAATTTCACTCCTTCTCCAATACGAGTAACTGCTGATTGCAATCATATGACGAAACTGAATGTTCTCATCTGTATAACTGCTGCCATAGTCTTCATAGCATTCTGGGGCCTGCTCAACAGGCCGGAAATGGAACCGCCCTGGCCTGCCAGAATCCAGGGATTTGCATTTTCTCCCATGCATCCCTGGAACAATCCTTTGAAAAACAACTTCCCCAGTGAAAGTGAAATAGAGGCAGATCTTAAGCTTTTATCCGGCAAAACCAATGCCGTTCGAACCTATTCCGTCGAAGGGGTTCTGGCCAAAATCCCTGAGCTCGCCCAGAAACATGAGATTAATGTCGCCCTCGGTGCCTGGCTTGACAAAGACCTGGAGAAAAATGAAGAACAGATTGACACACTCATTCAAATAGCCAAAAAAAATTATCGCAACGTTGTCCGGGTCATAATCGGCAACGAAGCCCTGTTACGAAAAGATCTCACCGTCGCCCAGCTGAACAAATACCTCGCCAGAGTTCGAAAAGAACTCAATATTCCGGTAAGTACCGCCGAACCTTGGCATATCTGGATTGAACATCCGCAGCTCATAACCAATGTCGACTATCTGGCTACCCATATGCTGCCGTACTGGGAAGGCGTTCATATTGATTCAGCCTTGAATCATGTCATTGCGAAATACGCCCTCCTTATGAACACCTACCCGGAAAAACCAATAGTGATAACAGAGGTGGGCTGGCCAAGCAATGGCCGTACACGGCAGGATGCAGTTGCCTCTCAGGCAAACGAGGCAACTTTTCTCCGTCGCTTCCTTAATCATGCCGAAAACCAGGAATATGTCTATTACATCATGGAGGCTTTTGATCAGCCCTGGAAAAGAAAAAACAGCGAAGGAGCGGTCGGTGCCTACTGGGGGGTTTATGACGCCGAGAGACAACCGAAATTTCCTTTCACTCAGCCCATTGTCACCATTCCGGAATGGCACCTGCTTGCAGCAGTTTCAGTCACTTTTGCTGCAATAACTTTTATGCTTCTTCTTGTCGACAGCCGCAATCTGAGGTTTCGCGGCAGTGGTTTCCTCGCCTCGGTGACGTTTATTTCGGCCAGTGGTGTGGTCTGGATCGTATATAGTTATACCCGCCAGTATCTGACCATCCCCACCTTGCTGACCGGGATCCTGCTTTTCCTTGGTCTCGCAGGGTTTATTATTGTCCTTCTGGCAGAAGCGCATGAATGGGCCGAGGCCCTCTGGGCTTCTACGGGCAGACGGCCTCTTTACCCTCATCGCCCCAATGCTGAAAGCTTCCCCAAAGTGTCTATTCATGTCCCTGCCTACAACGAACCTCCGGAAATGATGAAAGAGACGCTCAACGCTCTGGCCAGGCTTAATTACCCTGACTATGAAGTCATTGTCATGGATAACAACACCAAGGATCCGACCATCTGGAAACCAGTTCAGGAACACTGCCGCTTTCTCGGCGAACGCTTCAGATTCTACCACGAAGACCAGCTGAAAGGCTTCAAAGCCGGTGCCCTCAATTACTGCCTGAAAGAAACTTCAGACGACGCAGCTGTTATTGCCGTAATTGACAGCGATTATGTGGTTGACCCGGACTGGCTGCATGATCTTGCCCCTCAATTCCTGCGTCCTGAGATAGCAATCGTTCAGGCACCCCAGGATTACAGAGACGGTCATGACAATCTATTCAAGGCCATGTGCTATACGGAATACAGCGGATTTTTCAGCATAGGCATGGTAATCCGCAACGAACGTAATGCCATCATCCAGCACGGCACCATGACCATGGTACGAAAGGAGGTTCTTCAGAAAGTCGGCGGATGGGCGGAATGGTGCATTACCGAGGACGCGGAACTGGGACTGAGGATTTTCGAACGGGGCCATCAGGCCCTCTATGTTCCGCAGAGCTATGGACGCGGGGTAATGCCCGACACCTTTACCGATTTCAAAAAACAGCGTTATCGCTGGGCCTATGGCGCCGTGCAGATATTAAAGCACCACAGCCGTTCCCTGTTGCGAATAAACAGAAGTCGCCTTACATTCGGACAGCGCTATCATTTCGTAGCAGGCTGGCTGCCCTGGATCGCCGACAGCATTAATCTGCTTTTCACCCTCAGTGCCCTGGCCTGGTCTGTCGCCATGATCTATTTTCCAGACCTGGCAGAACCGCCGCTGGTGATTCTGACAATAGTTCCATTGGCATTTTTTCTCTTCAAAACTGCCAAAATGTTCTATCTCTACCAATACCGGCTGGGTGCATCCGCTGCACAAACCTTCGCTTCCGCCATCGCAGGACTTGCTCTCACCCACACCATAGCGAAAGCGATTCTGCTCGGTTTTGTCACCAGAAGCCTGCCTTTTTTCCGAACACCCAAAAAAGTCGCAGGAGGAAGCTTCCGCTGCGCGCTTCATTCTGTAAGAGAAGAAGGAATGATGGCCGTCGCGCTATTGCTGGCCGCAGGAACACTCATCTGGCAGCACACCATTAATTCAACTGACATGCTTGTGTGGATACTGGTTCTGTCAACACTGTCGACCCCCTATCTCGCCGCTGTCATACTGTCCTTTATCAGTGCTTTTACAAAACTGCCGGCCTCCCTGGTACATGGAACATCAACAC
>JAZBNU010000179.1:0-7739 GCA_036350815.1 Desulfopila sp. | reverse complement strand
TGCTGATGGATATCATGATGCCCCGAATGGACGGGTATGAGGCCATGCGCCGCATCCGCGCGATGGGCAGATTCAAGAAACTGCCGATCATTGCTTTAACCGCCAAGGCCATGAAAGGGGATAGAAATAAATGTATCGAGGCCGGTGCCAACGATTATCTTGCCAAACCGGTCAATCCCGATAAACTGCTATCCATGTTACGAGTATGGCTTTACTGATGAGGCTGCACTGATGGATGAAAAGGAACAACAGATATACAACGAAAATCTTGAAATCCGGCTTCTCTTAGAGGCGATATATCAGAAGTATGGGTATGACTTCAGGAATTATGCCGGCGCTCACACAAAGAGGAGGTTGAAACATCGAAAAACCGTCTCCGCTTTGCGTAACTATTCGGAGATGCTGCACCGGATTATCTATGATGAGGAGTATTTTAACTCCGTCCTGCTAGACCTTTCCATCAACGTGACGGAGATGTTCAGGGATCCCTGGTTCTACAGAGAGGTGCGTGAAATTGTGGTGCCGCACTTGCAGACCTATCCTTTTATCAAGGTATGGCATGCCGGCTGTTCCGCAGGGCAGGAGGTGTATTCGATGGCCATTCTGCTTGAGGAAGAGGGTATGAAAGACCGCACGCAGATGTATGCCACCGATTTTAATGAGCCGATCCTGGCCAGGGCGAAAAAAGGCATTTATCCCCTTGATGCAGTTCGACAGTACACTTTAAACTATATTGAATCGGGTGGCAAAGAGTCCTTCTCCGACTATTATACCGCAGACGACAGGCATGTGATTCTGAAGAGTTCCCTGCGGGAGAAAGTGCTGTTCTCGTCTCACAATCTAGCAACCGATGGTGTTTTTGGGGAAATGAATGTGGTCTTCTGTCGTAATGTTCTGATATATTTTAATAAAGAATTGCAGGAAAGAGTGTTGCGGCTTTTTTATGACAGCCTCTGTCCCGGCGGTTTTCTTTGTCTTGGCTCCAAGGAAAGTCTCTCTTTTACAGGGTTTGTTGATAAATTTGAAATCGTGGCTGCCCGAGAAAAGATTTATAGAAAGCGGCGCAGCTGAAAATTAAGGTGGCTTGTGACAGTGAAATCCGGTAAATATCAGGCCGTGGTTATCGGAGTTTCAGCGGGCGGTATTGCGGTGCTGGATAAAATCTTACCGGCCCTGCCGAGTGATTTTTCTCCGGCAGTCATGATTGTGCAGCATATGGCGGCGGGAGGAGGAAGCTACCTGGTTGAGCGTTATTCTTCCATTGCGTCCTTACCTGTCAGAGAGGCGGCAGATAAGGAGCCGATTCAGGAAGGGACGATTTATTTCGCACCTGCTGATTATCATCTTCTGGTGGAGAGTGATAAGACGCTGGCATTGTCAGCCGAGGCCAAGGTAAACTATTCCAGGCCAGCCATAGATCTGCTCTTTGAAACTGCGGCGGAGGCCTATTGCCGCAAACTGATAGGAATAATACTGACAGGAGCCAATGCTGACGGGGCAGCCGGTCTATCCCGGGTGAAAGAACTCGGTGGAACTGCAATTGTGCAATCGCCTGCAACAGCAGAGGTTGAAATCATGCCGTTAGCGGCAATACATGCCACCACTGTGGATTATATAGCACCACCGGAGGAGATGGGGGCGCTTCTTGTCTCTTTAGTCCGCTATGAGGAAGAATGAGTACAGCAAAAATACTAATTGTAGATGATCGTCCGGAGAATCTGTTTGTTTTGGAATCTCTTATAGATGCCCCGGATGTTGAACTTATTCGTGCTGCTTCCGGCAATGAAGCATTGGCTAAAGTGCTGGATCATGATTTTGCCCTGGTGCTATTGGATGTGCAGATGCCCGGCATGGATGGCTATGAAGTAGCCGAGCTGATGCGCGGCAACCGGATTACCAGAAATATTCCCATCATTTTCGTCACCGCAAAGCATAAGGAACAGGCCAGTATTTTTAAGGGTTATGACTCCGGCGCGGTGGACTATCTTTTCAAGCCGCTGGAACCGGTTATCCTGAAAGGGAAAGTCGGTGTCTTTCTCGAATTATATCGTCAGAAAAAAGAACTTGAAGATAAAACCCGCGAACTCGACCGCCGTCTAGCCGATCTGGAGGAGTTGAAAAGCCTGCTTGAACGAACCAACCAGCAGTTGACGCACTTGTCCAAAGTGGATGGGCTCACTGGTATTCTCAATCGCAGAAGCTTTGATGAAATACTCAAAGATGAATGGCAGCGCGGCATTCGTAATAAGCAGCCTCTATCCATTCTGCTGGCTGATATCGACTATTTTAAGCCGTATAATGACAGTTATGGCCACATCCTTGGCGACGACATCCTCAAGCTTGTGGCACGAACGCTGAGTGGCGCTGCCTTCAGGCATGTTGACAAGGTTGCCAGATACGGCGGAGAAGAATTTGCCTTCATCCTGCCTGATACCGATATTACCGGTGCCGAACTCATGGCGGAGAGAGTGCGAAGTGATGTTTTTCATCTCAATATCGAACACAGTGGCTCTCCTCAAGAAAAAAGACTGACAGTAAGTGTTGGAGTGGCTACCACATTACCGCAACTATCGCTGGATCCGTTGCAGGCACTTGAGTTTGCCGACGTAAAACTCTATGAAGCCAAGGCTTCCGGAAGAAACTGCTGGTGCTCTGGGAGTTTTGGAGACACTGTCTCCGCACTGTTCAGCGGATAGCTCTTCACTCTACTTATAAGCAGGCATGATGGTATCGCAGCCCACCAATTTTTCAAGTAATTCTCATTTTTCCACCCTCCATCCCGATAATGTCATAAATCTGGTGGAGAACTCTTTGCAGCGGGAGTTTTCCAATCTTTTTCGTCCCCTGAACAGTTATATCAACCGGGTTTTTGAGCTGGAGGAGCGCAGCGGCAAGGGTGTCGTTGTCAAGTTCTATCGACCGGGTCGCTGGAGTGCAGAGGCCATACGAGCAGAACATCGCTTTCTTTCCCAGCTGACAGAGTATGAAATCCCGGTTATTGCTCCCCTGATGCTGCATGAAGGCACTACCCTTGGTATTTGGCAGAACATGTATTTTGCCGTCTTTCCCAAATGCGGTGGAAGGAGCGTGGATGAATTCTCAGATGATCAATGGGAAGAACTTGGCCGGCTGGTAGGAAGGACGCATGCTGTCGGGCAGTTGGAGAGTGCCGAGGACAGAGAAACCATGCTGCCTTCCTCTACAACTGCACGCCAGATAGAGTATCTCCGTGATAAAGAACTGGTGGCGCCTGAGGTAGAACGGCACTTTTTTTCTCTAGCAGTGCAGCTGGTGCAGGAAATCGGTACGCTTTTTGACGGCGTGACCATCCAGCGAATTCATGGAGATCTGCATTTTTCCAATATTATATATCGTCCCGGTGAATCCTTCTTTTTAATAGATTTCGACGACATGGTCATGGGGCCCCAGGTGCAGGACATCTGGATGCTGCTGTTGCGCTACGGTGAAGACAGTCTGGTGGAGCTGGATCTTTTTCTTGAAGGGTATGAGCAGTTTTGCCAGTTTGACAGAAGAAGCTGCCGTCTGATCGAGCCGCTGCGTGCTATGCGCTATATCCATTACCTGGCCTGGTGCGGGTATCAGGTTGTAGAGGATGGCAGAACTCAGGCATCACCTGATTTTGGCAGTGTCGGATTTTGGCGCAACGAGGCAAAAGAACTTGCCGATCAACTTGAACGTATAAGGACGGCAAAGAACCCTTTTGGTTATTTGTGATGTGATTCTCTATACCCTTGTGCAGTTCAGTGGAACAGGCACTGCAGTTTTTCACCGAGTTTCATGGTACTTTTAGCCGCGGCGGAAACTTCTTTAAAATCAATTTTATATCTGTCTGCAAGAACATGAAGAACAGCGTTGGCCGGGCAGAGAGAGCTCCAGGGAACCGATGAACGAAAGAGCAGGGCGACGATGTTTTCCCGCTGGCGTACCGGAATAAAAACCGATGCGGCGCTGTGTTTCACAATAGCCTTTTTTACCCTCGCATATTCTCTTCGATCCCCACTCCAGAGATTGCCGCAGATGATCCCTCGGGAAGAAAGACTCTGCCCGGCCAGTTTGAAAAACTCATTTGAGTAGATATTTCTTGCCATACCGTTATCGTTAAAAGCGTCAAGAAGAATGATATCATAGGGCTCTGCGACAGACTGTCCAGCCAGGAAGTGCAGTCCATCGTCGCAGTGAACTGCTATCTTTCCGTTTTCCGGCAAATGGAAGTATTCTCGCGCAATATCAATTACATGTTGTGAATAATCTACCGCATCTATATAGCACAAAGGGAGGTGGTGTTTGAAAAACTGGAGCAGAGCGCCTGCCCCGATACCAATGAGAAGGACCCTGGAAGGGCGTGGCATGACCAGCAAGGATGCCGCCATCATGTAGTGTGTGTAACGGAGCACAAGTCTGCCGGGTTCATTGAGAGCAATTCGGCTCTGTACTACGGATCCCTGGAAATGAAGAGAGCGGTATTCACCCTGCTCCACAACTTCGGTGAAATTCTTTTCCCGACAGACGTGAAGTACCTTTTTGGGTTGAGATGACATGGGTTTTTATGCTCAGCTGCTGTCTGGCTGCAATGGTGTGATATTTCAGACTCCATAAATTTCAATAAAGAGTCGGCCTGCCGATTATTCTATATGTACATGGTAACAGGGAGAAAGTAAAGTCGGACTGTTCTTTGCCACAGGCACATATATTTATTGATAAAAAGGTAAGATTTTACTGAAACAGCTTGACTGCAGGAGAGCGCTTCTGGCATACTGTTAAAGATTTCCGGGAAATATGGTGTGAGGCTATTTGGCGCCTGGTTGAGGAGAGTGGAGTGTCTGGAAAAGGGAAGAACATTCTGGTTATGGATGACGAAGAGATTGTGGCCGATATTGCCCAGCAGATGTTGGCGTATTTGGGATACAATGTGACTGTTGCTGAGAATGGTGAGGAAGCTGTTGTTCACTATCGTGAATGTTTCGAAAAAAACGAGCCTTATGCACTTGTCATTCTGGACCTGAATATTCCTGGAGGGATGGGCGGTATGGAAGCGGTAGGGGAGATTCTGGCAATCGATCCGGCGGCAAAAGTCGTGGTGTCATCCGGCTATTCCAATGACCCGATAATGGAGGAATTTGGGAAGTACGGCTTTTGTGGCTGTATAGCTAAACCTTTTGATCTTAAAGGACTGGAGACTGTTCTTCTGGAGTCTATTTCCGGGGAGTAAGGAAAAGGGAGCACGTACTACTCTCCGTCCGCCGTAATGAGCACAAAACACGCCAGTAAACCCCGCCTTGGGGTTATCTATTTCACCACTATCGTTACCATCTGCTCCCTGTATGCCGCGCAACCTATTCAGCCGGTATTTCAAGAAGAATTTGCTCTCAACAATCTCCAGGCATTACTGTTCACTACTCTGATGATGTTCCCTTTGGGAATAGCGCCGCTTTTTTACGGATTTCTCCTGGAGAGTCTTTCTGCTAAACGATTAGTCCGGGCTGCAGTGCTGTCTCTGGGGTTGCTTGAGCTTGTTTTTGCCTGTTCCACAGATTATATCACCCTTCTGTCTATACGGGCTGTGCAGGGATTGATGATTCCCGCTATCCTGACTTCTTTGATGAGCTATATTTCATTCACCTCGGACAGGGAGAATGTGCAGCACTCCATCGCGTTCTATATCGCGGCGACGATTGTCGGCGGTTTTCTCGGCCGCTTCCTTTCCGGTCTTTCCACAGAGTTGTTCGGCTGGCGTGTCTTTTTTGTTTTTCTCGGTGTACTTCTGATAGTCGCCTTTTTCTTGCTCGACTTTCTGGAAAAGAACGCCAACATGGAATATACTCGGCCAAGAGTGGGAGAAGTGGCGGATTTACTGAGGAAGGGGCAGTTTATGTGGCTTTATGCAGGTATTTTTTTTATGTTTTTTGTTTTTTCCGCAATGATGAATTTCCTGCCCTTTGCCTTGAAAAAAAGTAATCCTGCAACCGGTGAGGCAGGTGTCGGGTTTCTCTACTTCGGGTATGCGATGGGACTTTTCGTCTCGCTCAACAGCCGTCGCATTATTAAATATTTTGGTAATGAATCTGATGCCATACGGGCTGGAATTATCATTTTTTTTATCGGTACTACACTCTTTTTTATTCAGGATTACCGGGTTATGTTCGGGGCCATGTTTGTTTTTTGTACCGGACTCTTCATGGCACACTCTCTTCTCTCCGGGTTTGTCAATAAATTGTCCAGCGAGAAAAAAGCCATCGCCAACGGCGTCTACATATCATTTTACTATATGGGCGGGACATTCGGTTCGTTTATTCCCGGATATTTTTTTGAAAAATATGGTTGGAATGGATTCCTGGTCTCCCTGCTTGCAATGCTGCTCTTTTCCTTTTTTTGTATTCATATGATGAAAAAGCATGTAGGAAGGCTATAGCGTCTTCTTTCCTGGTGAAGTTCTGCTCACTCTGCCATCCTGCGTCCCTTTTGCTATATACATCTCCATGCATAGCCTGTCGCATCTCTCCTTGATAACCGAAACATCTCGAGTCACGAAATATACAGATTAGATGACGGTAGTATTATTGTTGTATTCGCTTTTTTTCTGTCGGCGTAACGGGCAATTCAAGAATACCGGTTTTTCTGCTTCGTTCGATCACCAGCATGTTCCGCCATTTTCCCTGTCGGTAGCGCAGGGAAACAATGAGAAAAAGAACCCCGATGAAGATAAGAACACAATACCAAGCCTGCACGATAGAAAAATTGAAATATACAACACCTGCATAGACCGGAATGATCATGAAGGCAAAAGAAGCGATACCTATGCACCACATGATGAAGCGGGTATCTCCCGCACCACGCAACGTTACGGCAAAGACCATATACATAGCATCAAAGAGCAGATAGACAGAGACGATATGGAGCAGGGCCGTGCCTGTTTTCATGATCTCTTTATACTGCTCCGGAGAGTGACCGGCGGAGATGAAAAGCGAGAGAACCTGTTGCGGAGCGAAGATGAAAAGCAGGTCTATGAGCAGAATATAGGCAAGCAGCAGACGAAGACTGCTCCAGGTGACGGTTTCAGCGTGAAGTGGTTGGCCTCTGCCCAAAGCCTGGCCGACCAGAATGCTGACACCCTGTGAAACTCCCATGGAGGGCATAAACGCCAGGGCGTTGATGGAGATAACGATATTAGTGGCGGCCAGCTCTACTTTGCCTATCCTTCCAACCAGAAGAACAAAAAGAGTAAAGGCGAGGATATCCAGGGTAAACTGGAGAGAGCCGGGAATACCGTATTTCAGGAGGCGCCGAAAAAGGCGGCGGTCAAAACCGGCCGAAGAAAGAAGAGCATATTTTTTGATGTTGTCAGTCGTAAAAACGAATCCTATCAGCAGGAGAGTGATAACACCCCAGGAGGTGACCGTGGCCAGTGCTGCGCCTTGCACGCCGAGTTCCGGAAGTCCCCAGGCTCCATATATCAAGGCGTAGTCAAGAGGGATATTGACCATCATGCCGATGCCATGAAAAAACATGACCGGTCTTGTTATTCCTCGCCCTGAGAAGAAGGCCGCCAGGCAGGTCATCAATACATGCAGCACGGCACCACGGCAAAGTATGTTGAAATAGATTTCTTCCAGAATTATTATTTCAGGAGGATGACCGGCCAGAGCGAAAAGAGGGGCGGAGGCAAAATATGAAAGCAGGAGAAAAATGATACCGGAAAATAGGCTGAAATAGATACCCTG
>JAZBNU010000178.1:0-3471 GCA_036350815.1 Desulfopila sp. | reverse complement strand
TTTTGGTTTTATTGAGCAGGATGGGGGCCAGGATGTTTTTGTTCATCATTCCGCTATTCAGGCAGACGGTTTCAAATCCCTCGCTGAAGGTGAGCGTGTCAGCTTTGATGTAGTGCAAGGACAGAAAGGTCCAGCTGCAGAAAACGTAGTTAAACTGTAATACCCCGGAACGGCGGCAGAGATTTCTCTGCCGCCGTTCCGTGCATTTCACAGATCCTCCATCCCGCTTTTCACCAGACTGCGTTAATTACGCCGCAGGTGATCGCGCCGTATTCTTATGTTTCCAGTTTTACTACACTGTGCCACTCGTTTCCAGGGCAGAAAAATACTACACACCAAAACAAATCATTGCATTGGATAGCTACTTCGGGTATAATGGAGGGTTAGCTTGCATTGTTTCAGATACAAAGATTGTATCCCCTGATTGCGCATCGTAACAATACGTGAAAGATCGCCAGGACAAAACAGTTCTCAATCAATTTCTTGCAGTACCCGGCTACTTGCTTTTCCTTACGTGAAGCTGATTCTACTTCACAGAGGCCACCCTCAACGACTCTATACTGAAAATGTCCGACACTACCGTTTCACCCGCAACAAATTCCTTTGCCGAGCTCGCATTGTGCCAGCCAATTTTAGATGCATTGCGGCAATGCGGCTATACCGATGCCACCGAGATTCAAACACAAATGATCCCACAGATGCTCGCGGGCCGGGATGTGGTTGGTCAGGCTCAAACAGGAACAGGCAAGACCGCTGCATTTGCTTTGCCTCTTCTGAATATGCTTCAATTCAACAAAAAGCCCAAACCACAAATACTTGTTCTGGCTCCAACTCGTGAGCTGGCCATTCAGGTGAGTGAGTCTTTTAAAAAATACGGCAGCAAATTGCAGCAACTTCAGGTTCTACCAATATTTGGAGGCCAGGAATACTCAACCCAGTTGAGGCAGTTACAGCGTGGGGTCCATGTAATTGTCGGAACACCCGGACGTGTCATGGATCATATCCGTCGCGGGAGCCTTGATCTGAGCTCAATTTCTCGTTTTATCCTTGATGAAGCAGACGAAATGCTGAAAATGGGCTTCCTGGAAGATGTAGAGTGGATACTGGAGCAATCTCCCAAGGAGAAACAGATCGCACTTTTCTCAGCGACAATGCCGTCATCTATTCGCAGGGTAGCTAAAACTTACCTCCGCAATCCTGTAGAAATAACTGTTCAAAGTAAAACTGTCACAGCAACCAGCATTGTACAGCAGTATCTCATCACCAACGGCCACAAAGCCAAAAGAGAAGCACTTGACAGAATCCTGGAGATTGAACAGTTCGAAGGAATGTTGATTTTTGTTCGTACCAGACTACAGACCGTCGAACTGGCGGAACACCTTGCTTCACTTGGCTATAACTGCGGGCCGCTGAACGGAGATATTCCCCAGAACCAGCGTTTGCGCATGGTAGACCAGCTAAAATCCGGTAAACTTGATATAATGATAGCCACAGATGTCGCCGCACGTGGGCTTGATGTTGAAAGAATCAGTCATGTTATAAACTACGATGTTCCCTTTGACACAGAAGCCTATATCCATCGAATCGGCCGAACTGGTCGTGCGGGCAGAACAGGAAAAGCGATCCTTTTCCTTCACCCCAGAGAAAAGAGGATGCTTGGTCCTATCGAGAAAGAGACCTGCGGTAGAATTTCTCCGCTGATGCTGCCTACGATTTCTGAGATTAACGCTGTTCGCATTGCCTCTTTTAAGGAAGAAATAAGTGCGTCTCTTCAGAGCGACTGCACTTTTTATACGCAACTGGTTGAAGAGTTCTGCCATGAGCACGATGCGCCGGCGCATCGTGTTGCAGGTGCCTTGGCTAGAATGATTCATGAAAAAACGCCTCTTTTGCTTCAGGAATCAAAATCCAAATCCCCGGCAAAATGGCAGGAGGCATCTTCGGAAAACAGAGGCAATGTTCTTCGCTCTCCTAAATCCCGCCGCAGCAGGCAACCCATATCCCTTCCACCTGAAGCGGGCATGGACAGATATCGTATTGAAGTTGGTGACAACCACGGAGTTAAGCCCGGCAACATCGTTGGCGCTATCGCTAATGAAGCGGACATCGATAGCCGGCATATCGGCAGGATATCAGTATTCAGCGACTACAGCACTGTTGATTTGCCATACGGCATGCCGCTCGACATTCTTAAGCAGCTCCAGAAAGCTCGAATATGCAACCGGAAAATGCAGATTCACAGAGAGACCGGCACACAGCCTGCAGAAGAAGTGAATGTAGTACGAAAGCACAAGAAAAAGACCAAAGAGACACCTGCCTCTGCCAGGAAAAAGAAAAAAGCCGCCCAAAAAACCGTCGCTGCGAAAATGGTGCTCCAATAATTTTGATCTCCTGTTGACGAGAGGCCGTGGCATGGTTTTCCCTCTGTCCTTGCCTCACCTCCAGCAAGAATGGACTTCTCTTGACCTCATCCTAAAGATGCATAAATGTTGTTGTATGCAGAACTATAGACAGAGTGCCACGATATTCATTCATGTCAAAAGAGGAGAAATACCATGTCACTGACACCTTCAACAATGCTTGATCTCGGTACACCAGCTCCGAATTTCACTCTCTCATCTGCCGGCGGAAATCAATACTGCCTGGCCGATCAAAAAATAGACAAAGGGCTGCTGGTCATCTTTATGTGCAACCACTGCCCTTACGTTATCCATATCAGATCCAGACTCGTTGAAAAAATCCGCCATTATCAGCAACTAGGCGTTGAGGTTGTTGCCATTAACAGCAATGATTATCAGACTTATCCTGATGACAGTCCAGAAAAAATGGCAGAAGTTGAGGAGGAACTGCAATTCTCATTTCCATATCTCGTTGACGAGACCCAAAAAACTGCAAAAGCATACCGTGCAGCCTGTACTCCTGATTTCTTTCTCTTTAACGCCGAGCAAAAACTTGTTTACCGCGGTCAGTTCGACAGTGCCAGACCTGGGAACAACGAACCCGTCAGTGGGGAAGATCTCAGCAAAGCAATAGAAGAAACGGTAGCGGGAAAGCCTGTCACTGTCGCGCAGAGGCCAAGCATGGGATGCAACATCAAATGGAAGGAAGGAAACGCTCCGGGATATTTTTCCTGAAACTTTAGTCTTTGCCTCAGCTCCAGATACCCGCGATCGCTGTCCGGCACTCCGGGCAGCAGCCATCCTTCATTAGGTTACGAAATACTGAAAAACCGCGTCGCTCGATAAGGATCGAGCTACACCCGGGACACATCGTACTCTGCCCCCCCGATGCTGCAGCGTTTCCTTGATAGACAAAGGAGAGCCCGGCCTCCATCCCGATTCGCCGCGCTCTGGCAAGATCATTTGAGGATGTCGGTAGCCTCTCCGTCATTTTATAGGTGGGATAAAAACCCGTCACATGCCATGGAATGGAGGGATCAAGGGAAACAAGATACGAAGCGATTGCCGCGAG
>JAZBNU010000177.1:0-3702 GCA_036350815.1 Desulfopila sp. | reverse complement strand
CGAGATAATGTAATTGGTGAGTATTCCACAGGAATCCATATTGCCTCAAGTAATCAGCTGCACATAACCGGAAACAAAGTGGGCGTGTGGGACAATGCATCCAACAGTTCATTCCCATGTGGTACTGGAATTTACCTCATCAGTACACAGGGTGAACTCCTCCAGAATGCAATCTCTCAGAACAGCTTGTCTCAGCTTCAAGTAACATATGGGCAAAACCTCCTTGTAGAGTCAAATACTATTGGCTCCACCTATTTTCTCGCTGCCGGAAGTGGTATTTCAACAAATCAAAGTATTGGCTTCACATTGCGCTACAACACCATCCAAAACAACAAAGGTTATGGTATTGATTTGGCGCTATCTACGCAGTTTACCCTTGATAGCAACTTTATTTTGAGAAATACCGCAGGTGGAATCCGTTTTTCTCAGACCACTGATTCCTCTGTGGTAAATAATACGATACACAGCAATGGTGAAAATGATCAGGCTGAGCCCTACAATGAAGATGGTATTCTTCTGGAAAACTCAAGCGGCAATGGTTTTACCGGAAACAGGATAGGCCTTTATCTGGGGGCAAATGAGGGCCACGGTATCCATTTAATTGATTCATCAAATAATACCATTGGTGGATATGTACCCACTGACGGAAATATAATTGGCAACAATTATAAGAGCGGAATTTTCATTGAAGGTACAGGTTCAAGAGATAATGAAATTGGAGGTAACTTTATAGGATATGACAACAGTGTTGCACCCGTTTATCAGATACAGCCAAACGGTAATCATGGCATCAGTCTCTATTATCTGACTGAATCAAACACTATTGGTGCGGTAGGTATTTTTGCTGCTCCAAACGTCATCGCCTCAAACAGCTGGAGTGGTATTGCAATCGTGCAGAGCAATCACAATCACATTTCAGATAACTATATTGGCACAGATACTAACGGAAAAGCTTTAGGAAACGGTGGTCACGGCGTTAATATTGTCGATGGCAACAACAACACCATTAACAGCAACACTGTCGCCTACAACGGAAAGTCAAACTCCAGGCAAGGTGTGGCGGTGGACGGCCTAGTGTCCTATGGTAATTCAGTCAGTCAGAACTCCATCTATCAGAATGGGGGTGCTCCAATAGTGCTGCTCAATGGAGCAAACAGCTCAATTTTGCCTCCTACCTTGAGCAGAACCGATAATACTCTCTCTGGAACAACTTGCGCTAACTGTACCGTTGAGTTCTTCAGTGGTAGCAATGGTAGCGACATACGGTTTTATGAGGCAGCGGTTCAGGCTAATGGTGCCGGAGGCTACTCCTATCAGTTATCCAAACATGTCAGGGGCAAGTTCATACGGGCAACCGCAACGGATCTGACAGCAGGTACATCACAGATATCTGATGCCGTTTTTGGCTACAATTTTCCCTGGACCCTTTTTAACGTCAATTTCAGGAAGAGGTGATGGGAAAATAGAGAAAAACAGTGGACATCCATGAGAAGTAACAGCCAAGGGGAAAACGGAGATATTTCTTCACCACCAAACATATTCAAAGCTTTTTGTCCCTCTTTCCAGCTGCATTCCCACTGCAAATAAATAGAAGAGCAAGTGGAAACAGCGGCTGTTTTCATGACTTAGTTCATTTTTTTTGCTTTTTTCTCTTTATGCCCTGAATAGCATAAGCCATTGCTGTTGAGTTTCCTCATCACGTCACTTTGAGGGAAACGGAAGCTAAGGTACTCGTTGCAAATATCCGTAGGAACTCAATGACTGGCCGTCCCTGCGGTGATGACGGTTTTTTATAAAAAATAGAAGGAATTGCAGGAAAGCGATTAAAAGCTTTGCCCGTGGGAAGACCCAGAAAAGAAGGAAACGGTCGCTGTCCCTATTATCCTCCTGAGTTCAACCTTTGTCAGATTTTTGAATCTCTATGATTGTGGGACAAAATTAATTTCCAGTTTATATCCGACAGCTCGTGCATATTCCTCAATCGTGGATAGTTTTGGTGAGATTTTAGAATTCACATTCTCAAGCCGGGAAATGTTACTCTTTTTTGTATGCAGAAGCTCAGCTAGTTCCTCTTGGGTGAATCCAGCATCTTTACGAATTCTTATGAGTTGTTTCCTGAGTTCGTATGCAGGAGCGAGTCGCTCATACTCTTTTTTGACTTCAGGATCTTTAAACGCTTTCTTTTTGAAATCTTTCAATGATGTTCTCATGATTTCACCTCTTTTAACCTTTTCTTGGCAGTTGCTAATTCCTTTTTTGGTATCTTTTGCGATTTTTTGATGAATGAGTGGAGGATAATTATCTCCTTGCCCTTAACGGTGCAAAAGAGAGATCTGCCAATACCCTCTTTACCTTTAGCTCGGATCTCAAAAAGACCTTCCCCTATTGCTTTGGTATAAGGTAATCCAAGCGCTGGACCGAACTCCTCTATCATTTCAGCAATATGAAGAAAGTTTGTTAATATTCCATTCGGGAATGAGAGAGTAGTTTGCTCCACCTTGTTGCTGTAAAAAGTTACTGTCCAGTTCATATACAAACGTTATCATAAATGATAACAAAGTCAATAGCAATTATGCCGCCTGTGGGGATGACGGTTTTATGGAAAAAATAGAAGGAATTGCAGGAAGGCGATTAAAAGCTTTGCCCGTGGGAAGACCCAGAAAAGAATGAAACGGTCGCTGTCCCTATTATCCTCCTAGAGTGGTAAGCTGCTTGCTAACACTTATTCAATCAATAGTATTAAAATCATCGTAGAAGGATTGTGCACTAACATCTTGTTTACCATGCAAGACACGAATAACAACCATTTGGTTTTCGATAATTCGAAAATAGAAACATCGACCTTTGTATGGAGAAGCTCTCAAACCGACACTGACCCAGTCTCTTGAGGAACCTGTAACGCCCGTTTGAGCGAGACTCTCCAGCTTTACTGATAAATCCTGAATAAAGGAGACTGCTGCAGTTTGATTTTCTTTTGCGATATAATCATAGCTACTTTTCAGGTCTGAACTTGCTGTATCCGTTAAAAGCAGGCGAAGTGGTTTGATGACATCCTCCTATTTTTTAACAATATCATTCAAGAGAGCGTGTCCGTTTTCATATTCAGTTACTCGTCCAGCTTTCAGATCGGAATCTCCTTTAGCGATTTCAAGACGCAATCTTTGCAGTTTTTGTTTATTCTCGTAGTCTTCAAGGAGACGTAATCCCGCTCGAACAACTTCGGTTCGATTACCAAAACGTCCTTCCGTTATTTGATTTTCAATGAATGTGCGGTCATGTGAGCCGAGTGAAAAACTAACATTCTTTTGTGTTTCAGCCATAGATATTTACCTCTTGGTGGCAAATTATTTCCAACGTAGATCATAATAACTATACAATACTATGTATTATAGCCAATTGTAACCTTCTTGTCCAAGGTAAATGAGTATCTCTCAAGTTCCGTCGTCAATCGATTAGACGATTTTTAGACGTTCCTAATCGAAATAGATGCATATTTGACGAAATAAGTAGGGGTAAAACGAAATCGCTGATTTGGGTAACTTTTTAATATTTATTAACCTGATTACCCCTAAAACTCAGCATCGTGATTTTAAGGGGGCAGGGTCGCTCTTTTCTCGGGTGTCTGCAGCCAGGACGGCTGCAGTCAAGCCCCCATGGAAGGGTTTATGGCGTCCCGTGAAAAGAGTGATCCTGCCCCATAGG
>JAZBNU010000176.1:0-7634 GCA_036350815.1 Desulfopila sp. | reverse complement strand
TTCAGCATTGCAGACGCGTTTTCCTTCTCTTTCATTTGGATATTTCAACCCGCCACTCTCCTGAGCCAGGGATAAAAAGACTGCGGCATCATACAACATCACGAAATTCTTTATATTTCATATTTTTATCGTTTTTTTTCAAAAAAGCCTAGAATATTGTTGTATTTTAAAAATTTTGAGATAGTATGCCAGTTAATAAAGTTTATTATCTTCTCAGCACCTGCAATAATTCGGCAGGTGTAGCAAAACTGAGAAGAGATTGAGTTCTTTCACATATAAAAAAAAGAAGCAGACCGCTACAGGACGAATTTTATGGATAACTTACCCGCTAATATGCGTCTTACAACACAGAGACAGATAATTCTTGAGGAATTAAGTAAAGTTACCTCGCACCCCACAGCCAACGAAGTCTACGATATGGTGAGGAGAAGGCTGCCTAGAATAGGCTTGGGCACTGTCTATCGCAATCTGGAGCTCATGGCCGACAGCGGTATTATTCTCAAGCTGGAAGTGGGAGGTACTCAAAAGCGATTTGATGCCACAACTCAGGCTCATTACCATATTCGCTGTACAGAGTGTGACAGAGTTGATGACATAGACATTCCCATACAGGTGCATGTGGACAACATAGCCGCCAAGATTACCGACTACCAGATTTTAGGTCATCATATTGAGTTTTCCGGCATCTGCAAAGAGTGTCTCAAAGATACCCAGGAAAAAGAGGCAATCAACTGATTAATGGATGCTGATGTTGCCTTTCAGAGAGGCAGAACAGTTGTCCTGTTCTGCCTCTATTGAAAAATCACTCTACAGAAGCGTCGTTTCCCTACCCGCAGCAATATTTCCCCCTCAGGCTCTACATTAAGGTTCATATCACTGATTTTATTACCATCAATTGACACAGCACTTTGTTGTATCATTCGCCTCCCCTCAGAAGTTGAAGATACCAGCCCTGTATCGACAAGAAGCTGTGCAAGCCAGACAGCACCATCGGTCTGCAGCACTTTTTGGGGGACCTCATCAGGTAATCCTTTTTTCTGAAAAACCTTTTCAAAATTTTCCTCTGCCCGCAGAGCTGCCTCACTCCCGTGAAAACGGGATGTGAGCTCACGGGCAAGCTGCTTTTTCACTTCCTTCGGATGAATATCACCTTTGATCATCCGTGTTTTCAGCAAAACTATTTCTTCAGTGCTGAGATCACTGAGTAGTTCATAATATCGAAACATCAATTCATCTGAGACAGACAGCACCTTCCCATATATATCTCCTGGAGCTTCGGTTATCCCTATATAGTTTCCAAGAGATTTACTCATTTTATTGACGCCATCCAAGCCCTCCAGAAGAGGCATGGTCAGCACTACCTGGGGTTCCTGTCCGCGTGAGCGCTGCAGATCACGCCCCATGAGCAGATTGAAAAGCTGGTCGGTACCGCCAAGCTCAACGTCTGCTTCCATTGCAACAGAATCATATCCTTGAATCAGGGGGTAGAGGAACTCATGAATTGAAATTGGCTTTCCATTGTCAAAGCGGTTCTTAAAATCCTCACGCTCCAGCATGCGCGCCACAGTCAACTCTGAGGCAAGACGAATCATGTCAAACGAGCTGAGCTTGCCGAGCCAGGTACTGTTAAAAACAACTTTGGTTTTCTCCGGATCAAGAATTTTAAAAACCTGCTCCTTATACGTTTCGGCATTCCGGGCAACGTCTTCCAGAGTCAGAGCTTTCCTGGTGTCTGATTTACCGGTTGGGTCACCAATCATCCCGGTGAAATCGCCAATCAGAAAGTAGATGTCATGTCCGAGATCTTGAAAATGTTTAAGCTTCTGCAAAAGCACAGTGTGACCTAGATGAAGATCAGGAGCGGTAGGATCAAAGCCTGCCTTGATCTTCAACGGGATTCCACTCTGCTGGGACTTCGTCAATTTTTTGATCAATTCTTCGTGCGAAATACATTCAACCGCACCACGCTCTATCAACGCAAGCTGCTCTTCTATTGAAATCATTGTTTGGTCGTCTATTTTCCGAATCTATTTAGCGTATTCAACAGCCCTGGTTTCCCGGATAACCGTCACTCGTATCTGTCCTGGATAGGTGAGCTGTTCCTCAATTTTCCTCGCGACATCCTGTCCCAGAAGAGTGGCGTCACTATCTTTGATTTTGTTTGAGTCCACAATGATACGCAGCTCTCTGCCTGCCTGGATCGCATAGGATTTTTCTACTCCGTCACAGGCATTGGCTATCCCCTCCAGATCTTCCAGACGCTTTACATAGCTCTGCAGCATTTCTTTTCGTGCACCAGGTCTAGCCCCGGATAAGGCATCCGCAGATTGGACCAGTACATCCAAAACGCTTTGCGGAGGTATATCTTCATGATGAGCACCAATGGCATATACGACCTCATTTGACTCACCATATTTTTTGGCCAGATCTCGTCCAATAATGGCATGAGACCCCTCCACTTCGTGATCGACAGCCTTACCGATATCATGAAGAAGGCCGGCTCGTTTGGCGATTTTCACATCTATACCCAGTTCTGCCGCCATAATTCCGCAGAGAAAAGCAACCTCGAGGGAATGCTGCAAGACATTTTGTCCATAACTTGTACGGTATTTCAACCGTCCAAGAATATTGATTAACTCCACATGAACCCCATGAGCGCCGACATCAAACGTTGCCTGCTCCCCTGCTTCCCGCATCGCTATCTCGAGTTCTTTCGTTACTTTTTCAACGACTTCTTCTATCCTGCCGGGATGAATACGTCCATCGGTAATAAGCTGCAGTAGAGCAAGCCTGGCAACCTCTCTTCTTACAGGGTTGAAACCGGAAAGAATTACAGCCTCCGGTGTATCATCAATGATAATGTCGATACCGGTGGCCGCCTCTATAGCCCTGATGTTGCGCCCTTCCCTGCCGATAATGCGTCCTTTCATCTCATCATTAGGCAAAGGAACCATGGAGACCGTTTTGTCTGCGACATAGTCACCGGCATAACGTGAGATTGCCAGGGCAAGGATATTTTTCCCTTTTCTATCGGCCTCCATTTTCATTTCGTTTTCAATCTGGGCAAGTTTCTTGCCCGCTGCCAGACGCGCTTCACTTTCCAGAGATTCCATAAGAATCTTTTTGGCATCCTCCTGGCTTATTCCAGCTATACGGGCTAACTCGTAACGTTGTTTTCCCACCAGCTGTTCAGCTTCCTTGAGATTATTGTCAATATCAAGCGCCTTTTTGTTCAGCAGTTTCTCAAAGAGTTCCTGCTCTGTGCGTTTCTTGTCAAATGAATCCCACTCTTTCTTGAGGAGTTCTCTTTTCTGGTTGAGCAGTTTCTTTTCATCCTTCAGCTCTGCCCGGTCGGCTTTAATTTCTTTTTCAACAATCTGTTTAAGCCTATAGGCTTCTTCCTTACTTTGCAGAACAGCCTCTTTCTTGCGCTGTTCCGCCTCGACAATAGCATTTTCAATTATTTGCTTCCCCTGAGACTGCAGATTCTGAAACTGGTTTTCAGCAAGTTTCTTTCTCACGAGATAACCGACCGACAAACCTATAAGCAGACCGGCGGTAAGGAAAAGCGCGGGATAGATTATCACATCCATATACGATCCTATCAGGTATCGATTGGAAAACAGAGGAGTGAAAAAATGAAGGTTTCAGGCATTGAAACAACCTGACAAAAGGCAGGTGAGAAAAAACGACCTCAGTGAATTGATCCGAAGGTACTCACAGAAACACTGCTGAACCTGCAGACCATAAAACACTGGTAGAAAATAGGTCGAACAAAAAATCGACTCCGAAGACGAGACATCTCCTGAATCATATGACACATGATAGAAGCTCTACATCATATTTCCTTTGAGAGATCATAAGGTTGATGATTCTCAATCCAATAGCCAAAAAGAAAAATCGGCAATTATTTTTGAGCAGCTCTATCTAAAACCAGCTCGAACGACACCAATTAAAAGGTAACACAATCCGATTTCCAATTGTTTTTCACCACCAGAGCAGTCACACCTACACCATCTCGTAATTGACCCCTCTCTATCTGTGGCTTGGAAGTATTGCCGGCCGGTAAAATTAAAAGCAGATTCCGCGTCACTTTTCTCACTTCCGTTCAAACAGCACCCCAGCTGTAATCAATCTTCTTTATCTAGCAAGCCGAAGTATCCACTAACCCTGCCGGGGATGCAGAAAACTTCGATATATAAAAACAGAATTCCAATGAAATTCTGTAGAACATCAGGATTCCCCACCCTGCCGTGTCCTCGGGATAGTTAAACCTATCGAAATAGGTGGGCATGCTCTTATCACCTTCAGGCAAATCGCGTACGATTGTCCATTAGATGAAAGTGGTGCTACCCTTTTTAAGAGAGTTGGCTCAACAAACACGGAAGATCACCAACAGCGCAGGGAAAATTTCCAGTTTCCTACAAACTACAATCCTCAACGGACTCACATTTACATTAAACTCTAAGAAAAAACTCCATCATATAGGCATGATGGATCTTTTCCCTTTCCTCATGAACGCATTATATCAGATATTCCGCCAAACAAAAGCGTTTTATACATTCCCATCTTTTTTTTCAACAAGCAGCCCGGCATCAATTTGTTCAATAAGCCGCGCTACCCTGGCATCATTTTCGCTCCTGTATTCGGCAAAATCCTGTTGCAGCCGTATATAGCGTGAAGCAATATTAAGACAGGCCATGATTGCCGTCTTACTTACCGGGATTGAACCGCCGGCAGTTTTTGGTGTACTCTCTTCGATAAGCGTATTGACAAGATGCAGAATTTTACGCATCTCTTCTTCCGAGGCACCGGTATAAAAGCTGTAGTTCTGTCCTAATAGTGTGAATTTGACAAGTCGTTCACTTTCAGCTGTTTCCCGGTTTCTCTTCCCGGTTTCAGAGTGCATAGACGGTCTCCATCATCATGGGATCAGCGCGATACCCCATTGCGTGCACATCTCTTAGCTGCTAGAGTCGACGTCTATGCGTCGCTCCACATGAAAAAGGGACCGCTGCTGATTAAGTTCACGTTCCTCATTTTTTCTATTTTCCGACACAACCTTACTTTCCGTTTCACCAGTCTCGGCTGCGGCATCGCCATTATCCTGCTCCGTTTCCTGCAGCAAATCATTGTCATCACTCTCCGGCAGACTGGATTGCCATTCTTCAATCTGGTCAATAAGACCTTTGATTCGGCTGGAGATATCTCCACGCTCCGAATCTGCTGAATGAATCCTGGACTGCAACTCACGAATATCTTCTTCTTTTTGCAGCAAAATGCTCTGCAGATGTGAATTTTTTTCAAGCAACTGCTTATGTTGATCAAGCAGGTGCTCCACACACTTCTCCAGACGCTCGAACTCCTTATTCTGACTCATAAAATCTCTCCGAGACAACAGTAGTTAATATCATTGCAATACCAGCCGTAAACATGCATGAATATACCATGCTCCATTTTCTCTGCAACTGATAACCCAAAATCCTCCTCATTGGCGCTCACTCCCTTTATTTTCATGTTGCCTTTTTCCTATACGGCAACGACAGATCGCCTGGGTTTGACGCGAATGCAGACACCGGCAACAACACATCAGAGCCTGGAAAAATACCAACCAGCCGGCTTGCCATTGCAATACGGCATATACCCATGAAATACCCGGGGATCATCGTCAAAAACCAGAGGAAGAAACAGTCTGTCTCCTTCCCACATGGGCAAGGTTTCCAGCTCGGCAATCTTTTTCCACACTAAATCACCTTCTGCGTTTGTAGAGCAGGGACTCCCCTTAAAAGACCTTACCAGAAAAATAAACCCGAACCAATCCATACCTTCGCCGCCAAAACCGGTCCAGTTTATGGTTCCACGCAGGACAATTTCCTGTGCATCTATGCTGGCCTCTTCTCTGATCTCTCTTTGCAAACAGGAGACAATATCTTCACTGGGTTCCATTTTGCCGCCAAGTCCGTTAAACTTGCCGAAGTGATGGTCATTTTTTCTTTTATTCCTGTGTACCAAAAGCGTCGATCCTCCATCAGGAGAGACAATATAGGCTAATGCCGCTAAAATTGGAGTGTACATCTTCATCTCCTTGTGTTTAAATAGAAAGAGTTCCTGAACAGTGCGCAATCCCAGACAAACAGGACCATTGTATACAGGCGTATCCAAACCCTGGGAGGTGACGGCCGGGATACAACCGAGCCTGCGCCGGCACGTACAACATGAATTTCATTGCCACAGAAACTTTCATGACAACTATCTGTAAGGTACACTACAAAATCCTGTTATTCGCTCTTCTCTTCTCCTTCTGCAACTCCCCGTCTGTCTATTGCCGTGAGTATAAAAACTACTTTCCGTCATTCCAGATAATCCGGAACAATGTTGTTTTCTGGGAGAAGATTTTTTCCGAAATTTCAGAGAACACTGCCGTCTTGCATGACCGTGAAGATTTGTCAATAATCTACGAGACTGTACCACTTCTCGACAGCAAGCTGCCAGGCGCCCAGCAAATTAACACAAAACGCCTGGAAAGCATCAGGAAAAAATACATATCAACCCTCACTAAACTTGGCACCGGAGCTCCTCCAAGTACTGCTGCGGAAAAGCGCATCTCCGCAATGTTTTCTCCACCTCAGATTACCACAAAATTTCTGAATGCTGCACAAGGCATACGCATCCAGACAGGCCTGAAGGAACGATTCATGGATGGAGTTATCCAATCAGGCGCTTATATGAAAGAGATGAAGAAGATCTTTCGTTCCTATAATCTGCCGGAAGACCTGGTCTACATTCCTCACGTGGAATCTTCCTTCAACATTCACGCGAACAGTAAATACGGCGCGGTAGGAGCATGGCAGTTTACCCGTGGCACTGGCATGGAGTACATGACGATTAACTCTCTTATAGATGAGCGGCGTGACCTCCTTCTCGCTACCGATGCAGCTGCACGATATCTCAAAAGAAACCTGGAAAACCTCGGTACATGGCCCCTTGCTATAACCGCATATAATTACGGTCATGCCGGCATGAAGAGAGCCCTGCAGCAAGAGGGCACCTATGAAAACATTTTTCGCAACTATCGCCAAGGTCACTTTAAATTTGCCTCAAGAAATTTCTACTCTGAATTTCTGGCTGCACGCAATGTTGCCAAAAAACTTGAGCAAATACCTTCCATAAAAAGAGCAGTTGCATTTCAAAGGTTCAGCGTCGGGCTCCCTGGGTATGCCCACATTGATGATATCACTGAACATTTCCAGATTACCAGGGATGATCTGAGAAAACTCAACCCATCACTTCTACCGCCAATATGGCAGGGGGAAAGATATCTGCCCAGAGGCTTTCTGCTCCAGCTTCCATATTCTCAAAAAATTGTTCGCCTCGCCAATACCATCCCTTCTGATATTTTTAAAGATCAGCAAAAACAATCACTTTTTTATAAGGTAAAAAAAGGAGATACGGCAGGAGGAATCGCGCAGCAGTTCGGCATCACCCTCAAAGATCTCAGTAAAGCGAACAATCTCAAAAGCAACGCCCTTGTATACATTGGCCAGAATCTTCGAATACCGGAGAGTGCTCCCCGAGCGAAAAGGGCAAAAACCTCAGCCCGACAACCTCCTACGAAAACTATAGCTGCAAAAACC
>JAZBNU010000175.1:0-16696 GCA_036350815.1 Desulfopila sp. | reverse complement strand
CGTGCCTGCAGCGTTGCCGAAGCAAGGTGCATAGACAACTATAGCGCCTTGCTTCGCGCCTTGCATCCACGGCAACCTCGGCTGGAAGAAATTCGGGCTAGAATCATAAAAAGTATATCAAAACGACATTAAGGGTGCCGATCAGGAAACCAAGCAGTGCTCCAAAAAGATTAATGTATTTAAACTGTTCTTCCATAATGGAGAGTAAAAGCTCTTCAAGGCGAAGCAAGTCAAGAGAATCTACTTTTTCAGCCACAATAGACTCAATATTCAAAGAGGAAACCAGACCTGGTACCTCCGTGGCAAGCATTGCCGAAGCCATCTTTCTCATAGAGCCATACAGCCCTTCCCTGACTTCACTCGGAAGCAGATTGACCAGTTTCCCTATTCGTCTCTGCAAAACGGAAAGGACAATCCTGTCAACTATGGCATCAATTATTTTTTTTGCAGTGGCGGAGCGTAAGGCAACTACTGCTGCAGATGCAATTTTTCCTTTGCCTGCTTCTAAACCTTTTTCGCCTAATGAATCCTTGAGAACCTTTTCAATCTCTATGCCTCCGCCCTGAAGATAAACTTCAATATTCTCCCGAAGCATTGCCATCAATGCTTCAATAACACTCTTCTCCTGCAATACTGCAGCCAGTTGTTCAGCGGCTTTCTTGCAGATTTCTCTTAGGTTGAGCGAAGATTTTTTTGAAACGAAGGATGAAACAGGAGTGTCCAGATAATGCTGCACACGTTCCACGAGCAGTTCGGCCACTCTCTTTTGAACGCCTTTATCCTGCAGGAGAGCGGCAATGTCTTCCTTATTGTTCTGAAGGTATTCTTTGACTGCTTTTTCAATGGTTTCAACAGTCAAAAAGCCTTGCACCATTTTTGCCATGGGACCGAGAGTTGCCGCAAAAGTGTCAACTCCCTTTTTCACACCTTCAACTATCTTGTCTTGAATTTCAGGATCTTGCGATAATTGAGCAACCTTTTCGAGAATATCCGGTGTTTTTTTCTCAATTGCGGTCAGTAAGGTTTCCGTAAGAGATTTCGGAAGAAGCTGCTGCAAACTCTTTTCTTTCTTTAGAGCTCTATTTATCTGGGCGTAGAAAAAATCTTCAAGCCATTGTTCGAAGGTTCCGCTGCATGCGATTTTTTGGACAAACTTCTGCAGGGAAGCATAAAAAATTTCTCTTTGCTCCCTCAATAAAATAGAATCAATGTCTCTACTAATTAACGTGTTACATCCATGCAGCACTGTTTTTTCGATGAGTTGTTCAAAGCGTTCTGATCGGATGTTTTTGTGTATTTGCAGTTTAAGCTGGTATGTTAATGTTTTTGCAGCTATATCGAAATAATTGTAATATCGTTTGGGGATAAGCTGAGGCAGAGGAGGGAGATTCTTGCTTAAAATCCCTTCGACTCGCCCCTTAATCAAAAGACCCAGATGATGTTGAAATGAATTTTTCTGCAGCGCTTTGCCTATTTCTTTACTTGTGAGGAGATGCCCTCCAACCATTTTCCCTATGTTTACAGCAAGGTCATGCCTTTTAGAAGGGATTACTCCAGGAGTCATCGGCAATCGAATACCAAACAGATACCATGGCTTCAATGGTCGAAAAAGCATCCTGATAGCAACCTTATTGGTGAGGTAGCCGATAAAGGCACCAAGCAGTGGAGGAACCACATAAGGAGAATACAGGGCAATAAAGTGGTAAATCTCAGGCATTAATAACTCCGAATCCTCTAATAATTGAGGTATGATAGATATTTCTTACTACTGAATAACCGACTGATATTTGCTGATGACTGAAAAGATTAAAATTATAATAAATTGTATGAAGATATGCAGAAAAACATTTTAATTTTAGAATCTACCTGCAAGATTGTCCGGTCTTTTTTAAACACACACTTGCTTTTTTGCAAAACTTATCTTTTAATTTTTCGTAAAACTATATAAATGTACACATAGTAATCACATCATCTTCAACTCAATCCAAGGACATTCGTTATGTGGCTTCTCAGATTCTTTTCGTCCTCTATCGGCAAGAAAATCCTCATGGCAGTGACAGGCCTGCTGCTGCTTCTTTTCCTTGTTGCCCATGCAGTAGGTAACGCTGCCATCTTTTTTGGCAGTTCCGCTTTCCAGGCGTATGCCGACGCACTGCACAGTCTTCCAGTTGTTGTCTTTGTATTCGGGCTGGGCTTATTGGTCGTGTTTCTCGTTCATATCACCATCGGCATCCAGCTTTTTTTGCAGAACCGGAAAACAGGAGCAGCAAGGTATGCCGTCACCACCAGGGTCGTAAAAAACACTTTCGCCTCCTCAACAATGCCCTATACTGGACTGCTCATTCTCCTTTTTGTCGTAATTCATGTTTTTGGTTTTGGCGTCAATCCTTCAGGTGTTGAGGTTTCCACTTTAGTAAAAGACCTGCTCGGCAATTTTTTTTATGGCCTTTTTTACCTCTTTTCCTTTTGTGTTCTCGCCGTTCACCTCAGCCACGGATTCTGGAGCATGTTGCAGACTTTAGGCTTTAATCATCCCCGTTACAATGATGGTATTGCAAAACTGACATATATCGTACCAGGCTTTTTCCTGGTTTTTTTCGGTACAATTGTACTCTATTTCATGACAGGTATTGGTGCCGCTTATTAGGAATTAACAATGAGCACAACTCTTTATACGAACCAATAGCCACTATATTTAAAAGGTTTATAATATGGAACTTAATGCGCATATCCCTTCCGGGCCGTTAGCTGAAAAATGGGATAACCATAAATTCAGCAGCAAACTTGTCAATCCTGCAAATAGAAGAAAATTCAAGCTTATTGTGGTTGGTACCGGACTTGCCGGTGCATCTGCCGCCGCAACCCTTGCTGAGCAGGGCTATAAAGTGCATGCATTCTGTATTCATGACAGCCCTAGAAGAGCGCATTCCATTGCCGCACAGGGAGGAATAAACGCCGCTAAAAACTACCAGACTGACGGTGATTCGGTTTTTCGCCTTTTTTACGACACCATCAAGGGGGGAGATTTCAGGGCCCGTGAAGCAAACGTTTATCGTCTGGCTCAAGTGAGTAATAATATTATAGATCAATGTGTTGCTCAAGGCGTCCCGTTTGCAAGAGAATATGGTGGAAGTCTGGCAAATAGATCCTTTGGCGGAGCACAGGTCTCGAGAACGTTCTATGCCAGAGGTCAAACCGGTCAGCAGCTGCTCCTCGGAGCATATAGCGCTCTGTCGCGTCAGATACACAGCGGCGGTGTCACCATGTTCAACCGCAGGGAAATGATGGACCTCGTTGTGATTGACGGCCGCGCCCGTGGTATCATCACTCGAAATCTGATCACCGGTAATCTTGAGTCCCACTGGGCTGACGCAGTATTACTCTGCACAGGAGGATACGGTAACGCATATTTCCTCTCTACCAACGCTATGGCTTCAAATGTTACAGCTGCATGGCGAGCGTACAAGCACGGGGCCGGCTTTGCCAACCCCAGTTTTGTCCAGATTCATCCCACCTGTATACCTGTTCATGGGGATTACCAGTCCAAGCTCACGCTTATGAGTGAAAGCCTGCGTAACGATGGAAGGGTTTGGGTCCCTAAAAATACTGGTGACAAAAGACCCCCTGCTGATATTCCCGAAAATGAAAGGGATTATTACCTGGAAAATAAATATCCCAGCTTCGGCAACCTGGTGCCTCGCGATGTCGCCTCCCGCAACGCGAAGGAACAATGTGATCAGGGAAAAGGAGTAGGCTCAACCGGACTGGCCGTATACCTTGATTTTGCCGATGCTATAAAAAGAGACGGTCAGTCTACCATTTTGAGAAAGTATGGCAATCTCTTTCAGATGTATGAAAAAATAACGGACTCCAGCCCTCTTAAAGAGCCGATGATGATTTTCCCTGCAGTACATTATACCATGGGGGGACTTTGGGTCGATTATAATCTCATGACTACCATCCCGGGTCTTTTTGCTCTTGGTGAATGCAATTTCTCAGACCATGGGGCAAATCGATTAGGTGCCAGTGCTCTGATGCAGGGGCTGGCCGATGGATATTTTGTCATCCCAACAGCTGTAGCCGCATATCTAGGTGAAAGTTCTCTGAGCCAAGTGTCAGATTCTGCCTCGCCTTTCACGGACGCCCAGCAGAAGGTTGGGCAGAGATTACAGAAAATACTGCGGAACAGCAGTGGTTCGGCCACCGGGAAAGTTACTGTGGACGACATCCATAAGGAATTAGGTCGCCTCCTCTGGGATAATTGCGGCATGGCTCGAAACAAACAAGACCTCGAGTCCGCCCTGCAGAAACTTCCAGAGATTCGCCAGAAATTCTGGGACAAAGTCTACGTGCCAGGAAGCGGCAGTGAGCTGAATCAATCACTGGAGAGAGCTGGCAGAGTAGCCGATTTCCTTGAGTTTGGAGAAATCATGATTCACGATGCTCTGAGGCGTGAAGAATCATGCGGCTGCCACCTTCGCGAAGAGAGCCAGACCGAAGAAAATGAAGCTAAACGTGATGATGCAAATTACTCCCATGTTTCAGTCTGGGAATATAAAGGTGACGGAGTCGAGCCGGAAATGCACAAGGAAGAGCTCAGCTTTGAGTATGTCACACCGAGCCAGAGAAGCTATAAATAACCAGCAAACAGGTAATAATTCAACTCTACAAGAGATATTATGAGTACCATCGACCTCACCTTACAGATCTGGAGACAAAAAAACAGTGATGCTCTAGGGCAACTGGAAAACTACACACTTGAAAAGATATCCACGGATATGTCATTTCTGGAAATGCTGGATGTACTGAATGAAAAATTGACTCTTGAAGGGAAAGATCCAGTAGCATTCGACCATGACTGCCGGGAAGGAATTTGTGGTATGTGCGGCGCTGTCGTCAATGGTGTCGCCCATGGTCCTGAAAAAGAGACGACGCTGTGTCAACTGCACATGCGTCATTTCAAAACAGGTGACACACTCGTCATAGAGCCCTTCAGATCTCGTGCTTTTCCAGTCCGAAAAGATCTGGTTGTGGACCGTTCAGCAATGGATAAAATTATTCAGGCTGGCGGTTATGTATCCGTTAATACTGGTGGAGCACCAGACGGAAATTCCATTCCGATTTCCTCTCATCTTGCTGAACTAGCCATGGATGCTGCAGCATGTATAGGTTGCGGTGCCTGTGTTGCTGGATGTCCAAATGGAGCAGCCATGCTTTTTACCAGTGCAAAAATATCTCAGCTTTGCCTTCTCCCGCAAGGACATGCGGAAAGAAAACAACGTGCGCTGTCCATGGTTGAAACCATGGACAAAGAGGGTTTCGGCAACTGTACCAACCTCAGAGAATGTGAGGCCGTATGCCCGAAAAATATATCTATCAGAAATATTGCCAGACTGAACAGAGAATTTGTTAAAGCTACGCTCTCTGAAGGCTGATACCATGTAAATCATACATTCATTTCGGCCTCTGTTTCCCACTGAGCAGAGGCCTTCCGAGTGAACTTTGTCCTCTTTCCGTTTGTCACATAAAAAAGATTTTGACGTTATTGTTGTTGGGGCGGGTCCGGGCGGACTTGCCTGCGCGACCAGGCTGGCCAGGAGTGGTGTAGATGTCCTTCTTCTTGAAAGAAACAAAAGGATCGGCGTCAAGGCATGTGCCGGCGGAATAACCTGGAGTGGTCTGATCCAATCAGTTCCTGAAACACTTATTGAGCGCTCATTCCCGCAACAGTATGTCACATCCCGGTTGCAGAATATTTGCGTCTCTGCAGCACAACCCATTATTGCCACTGTCAGTCGAGAAAAACTCGGGCACTTTATGGCTGAGCAAGCTCGTAAAGCCGGGGTTACACTACAAACGTCGACATCACTTAAACTGATCTCTCCTGAAAAAATCACCGTGACCTGTCATAACACCGGAGAGGTATCGTCTTTCAGTTACAACTATCTGGTAGGAGCCGACGGATCCTCAAGTACGGTGAGACGGCTTCTAGGCTTTGCCACAAGTGCTTTTGGCATTGGAATTACGTATCAAATCAGTAGAAAACATGACAAAATGGAATGGGATCTGGACAGCAGGTTTTTTGATAACGGATATGGCTGGATTTTTCCTCACGCCGATTCAATCTCTATAGGTGCGTATCTGCCGCAAAAGTCACGTAACGCTGTTCAGCTGCAAAAAAGGCTGCATCATTGGGCTGCAGCTAAGGGAATAACCCTTTCTGCAAAAAGTTGCAGTGCCGGTCTCATTAACTATGATTTTCAAGGATATTGTTTTGGCAGGTATTTTCTGGTTGGAGACGCTGCCGGCTGTGCTTCGGCACTAACAGGAGAAGGCATCTACCCTGCGATTATTTCAGGAGAAGCTGCTGCAGATAAAATACTTGACCCACAACATGAGTCTGAAAAGATCAAACAGCTTATCCGCAGACAGAGAAGATTCAGAGCAATGGTCAACATTACTTCCAAAAACAATCTATTGGCCCAGTTTCTGGCAGAAACCGGAGTTCTAGGTCTGCGAACTGGAATTCTTACTTTCAAAATGCTCGAAATGAGCAGCTAACCTGAACTTTCCCCCCAGAAAAATAAGCATTGTCGGCGATTTGCAGCTGAACTGACAGAACGAGGCCTTATCTTTTATCCGATGATAAGGCCTCGTTCTGCAATAGTGCTGTCTGTGGTGTTACTTCACTTCCGGTCGGGGATATAATCCTGCCTCTTCAACTATTTCAGGAACCTTCTCCTCCCACTCAATAGCCATAATATGGAAACCTGCAACCCCTTCCACTTCTTTGAGACGTTGAATAGTTTCAATGGCAAATTTTACACCTTCGGCTGCCTGTTTGTTTTTTTCTACCCCGGCGAGTCTGTCTATCAGTTCATCCGGCACGTCCATACCGGGTACAGCTCTTCTCATATATTTAGCCATACCGAGTGAACGCATGGGGGTTATGCCTGCCAGAATATAAACTTCTTTATGTAATCCTCTTTCCCTAACTCCAGCCATCCATTGTTCAAATTTCGGTATGTTGTAAATGCACTGCGTCTGAATAAATTCTGCACCACAGGCAATTTTTTTTGCCAGCCGTGGAACTCTTATTTTGAAAGGGTCAGCAAATGGATTTGCCGCTGCTCCTACAAAAAATCTGGGTGGTTCTTTGATATCGTCACCCGAGAGAAATTTTCCTTGATCTCGCATCAGCCTCACGGTCTGGAGCAACTGCATCGAGTCGAGATCAAAAACATTTTGTGCCTGGGGATTGTCGCCAAAACTCTGGTGATCTCCGGAGAGACAGAGTACGTTGTTAATACCGAAAGAGGCAGCTCCAAGCAGATCACTCTGTAGGGCAATCCTGTTTCTGTCTCGAACTACCATCTGCAATACAGGATCCAGACCGAGTTGTTTCAGATGCACGCACGCAGCAAGACTGCACAGGCGAGTAACAGAAGTCTGATTATCGGTTATATTAATAGAATCAACATGATCCTTGATCAATTGGCCCTTTTCTATTATTCCTTGTGCAGAACTTGAGCGGGGGGGACCACATTCACTGGTAACCGCAAATTGGCCGCTCTTTAAAACTCTTTCCAGTTTACTGTCTGTTGTCAATTCCACTGTTAGAAATCCTCCAGTTTAAATGATCGTGGCCCACCCGCTCTATCTTTCGACCAGTCTTTGACAGGTGTAACCTTTTCATAATCATCTAACTTTCCCAGTGCTTCAAGACGGTCTATAACTAACTGCCAGGCACAATCAATATCTTTTGATATCTCACATTTTCCGTTGGAGGAACCTCCGCAGGGACCATTGAATAATCTTTTGCAGCACCTGCTTACCGGACACACTCCACCTGTAACACCAAGGACACAGTCCCCGCAGGCTTGACATTTTTCGGTATAGTGTCCCTTGGCTATCACATCTCCAAGGAAAGTGGTATTCAAGGCAGGATAAATCGGGGTTTTGGGGTATTTCGCCGCCATAAATTGGACACCTATACCGCAGGCCAGACTAAGCACGGCTTCCGATCTTTCCAAAAGATCTCTGTCGGAATCGAAGAATTCATGTTCACACTGTCTTTCGATTCCGCCATCAATAATTTCCAATTCGATATTTTCCTGGGTAGCACGCATCCGCAGAAGAGAAGCAAGTATTTCAGCTTCTTTGTTGCCGCCCTGATGGCATACAGCAACGCAAGTGTTACAGCCAAAAACCGTCAACTGCCTGTGATTTTTAACCATCTCCCATATTTCATCAAATGGTTTCTGCTCACCTACGATCATAATTGATATACTCCTTTATTAGATTGAGCATGAAATAGAACGCTTAAGCCTCTTCCGCGCTTTTTTCCATCGTTTTAGTTTTTTTCTTCAGGGCGACAGAGATGGGTGAAGGTCCCAGTTGAGCAATTTTTTCAGTAAATTCAGTGCATATTTCCGCCCACCTGGGCCCCATCGCAGCGGAGAGATTGAAAAACTGCAGTCTTTCACTATCGATACCGACGGTTAGAAGAAGCTTGTGTACCTTCTTTACTCGATTTTTAGCGTTAAGATTTCCTTCCAGGAAATGACATTGTCCTTCGAGTCAGCCGGCAACAAAAACCCCATCAATCCCCCGTTCAAAGGCTCTCAAAAGGTATGAGTGGTCAAGTTTACCGGTACATGGGAGCCTGACGACTTTCACATTGTATGGATATGTAAGGCGCATAACCCCAGCAAGATCCGCTGCAGCAAAAGCACAGTAATGGCAGGCAAATGCAATGATATTAGGCTGCCATCCTTCTGGGATTTGTGGAGCTTTTTCAGGACTTATTTTTTTTTCTTCTGTTTTCTCATCACGAGGTGACATCAGCTCTGTATCCTCTTTTCGTTTTCAGTCAATATGGGTGGCAGCATCTATCATAGCCTTGATCTGATCATCTCTGAAGTAGTTGACTTGAAAGGCTTTAGCAGGACAGACACCAGCACATATACCACAGCCGGTACATTTTATTTCATTGTGGCTTATACGACCATCTTCATCTATATATGGCGACCCAAAGGGGCAGGCACGAAAACACGCGAGACATGACATGCAAATATCCCTGTTGTGTTTTGAAATAATACCGGAGACGGTCAGTTTTTCGTGGGACAAAAGCGCCCCGACTCTGCCGGCTGCCGCCAAAGCCTGGCTGATTGTTTCTTCAATGTTTTTAGGGGCGTGGGCCAGTCCCGCAAGAAAATACCCCTCACTAGGGAAATCAACCGGTCGGAGTTTCACATGCGCTTCAAGAAAAAAACCGTCAGTATTGCAGGTCAGCTTATAGGTTTTTGCTATTTTCTCCACTTCCGGATGAGGCCGGAGACCAGTTGACAACACGAGATAGTCCGCATCCAAAAGAACTTCTCTGTTAAGTATTTTGTCATTAAAAGAAATTTTTACAGAACTTTCCTTAAGTTCTACATTAGGTTTCTCGTCCGGGGTGTAAAGAAAAAACAGCACTCCAAGATCACGTGCTTTTTTGTAATATTTTTCTTTGAGACCATAGGCACGCATATCACGGTAAAGTACAATAACCTGAGTTTCTGGAGATCGTTCTTTCAGAGCAATGCTGTTTTTCAACGCATCCTGGCAGCATACCCTCGAACAATAGTTGTCAGGTTCTTCCCGGGAGCCTACGCACTGAATCATTACAACAGTATCATTTGGGGAGAAATCTTTCTTTTGGAGTATGCTTTCAAATTCTCGCTGTGTTACAATCTTTTCGGATTGCTGATATTGATATTCATGAGGAGAATATTCAATGCCTCCTGTTGTTATCAGCACAGCTCCATGTTTTATTATTTGGCCGTTGTCAAGTTTCGTTTCAAAATTACCAACAAATCCATCAGTTTCAGTTACTGAGGTTCCCAGATGGACACTGATGACAGGATTGCTTTCAACTTTCTGCACAAGACTCTGCAGATGTTTTTGAATATCATCACCTTCAAGATTATATCTGACATGTTTAAGCAGTCCGCCTAGTTCCTGTTCTTTTTCAATCAAATATACACCGTATCCCTGGTCTGCAAGAGAAAGTGATGCCGTCAGTCCAGCCAGTCCTCCTCCAATAACCAGGGCTGAATGTGTTACCCCTACCGAATTGCTGGTGACGGGATCAAGAAGTCTGGTTTTGGCTATGGTCATATTGACGATATCTATGGCTTTTTCGGTCGCTCTCTGGTGATCGTTGGAATGACACCAGGAACACTGTTCACGAATATCGGCCAACTCAAAGAGAAACTTGTTTAACCCTACTTCGCGGATGGTATCTTGAAAAAGCGGAGAATGTGTCCGTGGAGTACACGAAGCCACCACTACTCGGTTTAAGCCTTTTTCTTCGATAATATCCTTAATTCTCTGTTGTCCATCCGGAGCACAGGCATAGAGTATGGTTTCGGCGTGATGAACACCTTTTTCTCCTGCCGCCTCTTCTGCCACTTTCTTGACATCAACCGCTCCTGCGATATTGATACCGCAGTGACAAACAATGACCCCCACTTTCGCTTCTTCCCCGGCAACATCACGCTCCTGCGGAAGAACAACCTCTTCGACTTCCTTCCCTCTGCTTTCTCCAAGAAGAGCCATAGATGCAGCCGCGGAACCACTTCCCTGGATAACGGTTTCAGGAATATCCTTGGGACCCTGGTAAATGCCTGCCACGTAAACCCCCCTGCGGCTGGTTTCTACAGGGCTGAGCCTTGATGTCTGCGCAAAGCCATACTCATCACTTTCGATGCCGAAAGCAGCCGCAAAGTCTTTGCTATCAGGTCGTGGCTCAAAGCCAATGGAAAGGATAACCATATCAAATATCTCATTGACAAGGTTGCCGTTATCATCCACATAATGAAGGGTCAGATCTCCTGTTTCCGGGTTTTCAACTACTTCGGAGATCATGGCCCTCTTATATATCACACCACTCTGATGTTTAGCTTTATCGATGTATTTATCAAAATCTTTGCCAAAGGCACGTAGCTCCATATAGAAAATGGTTGCCTCTGCTTCCGGGTCATGTTCTTTGGCAATTATGGATTGCTTCGCGGCATACATACAGCATACCGAGGAGCACCATGGGTTGGAATTGTGTTCGTTCCTGGAGCCGACACATTGAATCCATGCAAGTTTTTTCGGATGAGCCTTGTCTGAAGGACGCTCGACCGTGCCTCCACAGGGACCTGAAGCAGACAACAGACGTTCAAACTGCAGCGAAGTCACAACGTTTTTAATACGGCCGTATCCGTATTCCGCCAGTATTTCAGGTGAATAGGTTTTCAATCCTGGTGTAAGGATAATTGATCCAACTTCTATCTGGTACTCTTTATCAGTATCTTCAAAGTTGATCGCATCAGCATCACAGACTTTTTCACACTTGCGGCACACATTTTTGGTAAGAAACAGACAATGGTCAGGGTCAATAACCCTGGTGTTGGGGACCGCTTGAGGAAAAAGAGCAAAAATAGCTCGTCGATTATCAAGCCCTTGATTAAATGTGTTCAAAACCCGAGTAGGACATTTTTCTTCACAGGCTCCACATCCAGTGCACCTGTCTGGGTCAACATATCTGGCTTTTTGTTTAATAGTGGCACTGAAGTTTCCTTCGTCTCCGTCTACTTTCACAACGGTTGCCATAGTATGCATTTTGATGTTGGGATGCCTGCTGCTCTCAACCATTCTTGGTGAAATCATACACATGGCACAATCACCGGTAGGAAAAGTCTTGTCCAGACTGGCCATGGTTCCACCGATTGAGGAAGCCCCGTCAATCATGTGCACCAGAAGACCGCTGTTGGCAAGATCAAGCGAGGCCTGCATGCCCCCAATTCCAGAGCCGACAATCAGAACTGAACCCGTTCTGTCCTTTTTTTCTTGTCCGGGGGTAATCCTTGTCAAAACGAGATCCTCCTTCAGATCAGTCCCGACAATTTCTGCTGCGCTGGGTATTCTGAACTCACCAGCCTGATTGTGCCGGGTACTTCTCAGAATAATACATTTAGAAGTAAATCAAACGGAATCCATTCCGACAGATATCTTTTTTTAAAAACATCTGCGGCTGGCCGATGCAAAAGGCCGCATCAATATATGGCATACTATCGTGTCACCTTTCCCGTGCAAATTCCAGAAAATCAAAGATTCCTCAATAGCAGATCGGCAAACTTTCATTTATTCCAGCAGAAAGATTACCAGAATATTTAAAAGAGTGAAACTTTTTTTCAGTAAAATGCAAGTAATGTCCCTGCCTCCCAAAAAACTACAGAGATAAACATTGTTATGGTTTTCATTATTTATTATGATCATCACGTTACTGGTAAAGGATTTAAAAAAAAGCAAGCGGGTTTCAGGATATCTCTATTCCCTGCTCGTCTTTTCTGAGCATAAAGCAAATAGCAAGGAGTAACAAACAGTAGAGTCTCACATCACAGCAAACCATAGCTAGAAGGAACTAATACTATATGAGCTTTAATATTCTTCTGAGTTTCTCAGTTATTGTCTTCTGCATAGGTCTCTTTCTTCGTTTTTACAGCTGGTTCAATCAAGGCATTGACCCAGAACACGAAAAAGCTCCTTTCCTCCGCCGCATTTCTTGCGCATTTTCAGGGTTGCTTTCCACTCTTTTCAGTAAAAAGATATTTCTTATCCTCCAGTCAGTATTCGCCGACCTTGTTCTGCAAAAAAGGATCCTGAATAAAAGTTATCTCCGCTGGATAACTCATGCCTTGATCTTTATCAGCTTTCTCTTTCTGCTCTTTTTTCATGCCTTCGGCTCTTTTACTTATAGTATCTGGGGCGGGGAATATGTCTCGACTCTCAACCCTGCATTCACCCTTCGAGAAGTTTTTGGTCTGCTGGCTCTTTGCGGAATAGGCCTGGCCGTATATCGCCGTATAAATTACACCAAAAAGCGTCTTCATTCCAACGCCGGTGACTGGACGGCCCTTCTCTTTATCGCTATTATTATGCTTTCCGGATTCTTACTGGAAGGGGTCAAGCTCTCCTCCTACTCCACATATGAGGCGATGGTAGAGGAGTATGGCTACTATGAAGGTGAAGAAGCATTGGCACTGGAAGCATACTGGGTTGCTGAAAATGGCCTGCATTCTCCCAACTTCAGAGAAGCTGTTGCACCTGAACTGGTGGAAACAGGTAGAGAGCTTAATCAGGAAGGCAGCTGTATAATGTGTCACTCGAGTGCTAAAAGTGCCTTTGTCAGCTATTCCGCTGCTAAAGTTGTTGGTCCTGCAGCTGCAGCAATCGGGGATGGGGCGGCGGTCTCTTTTTTATGGTTTGTTCACATTGTGGCCTGCCTTGCCTTTCTAGCCTGGCTCCCTTTCAGCAAAATGTTTCATATTATTTCTGCCCCGCTTAGCCTTGCCATTAACAGAGTAATGGGAAAAGACAGCGACGATCCTGTTAACACCCTCAACCGCCAGATGATAGGTCTGTCTGCCTGCACTCATTGTGGAGCCTGTACCGTGGAATGCTCCTCTTCGATGTTTTATGAGTCGTTTCAGAATGAATTTATTCTTCCTTCTGAGAAAGTGCAGTTTCTCAAAAAGATAGCTGCAGGGCAGGAAGTTTCCTCTGAAGTATTAAATAAACTGGAGAAAGGGCTGTATATCTGCACCAGCTGCGACAGATGCACCGATATTTGCCCCTCCGGAATAAATCTTCGAGATCTTTTTATTCATTCCCGCTACTACCTTTTGGAAAGAGGTATAGTGGAAACCTCAATGTTAAGCCACTTTTCTTTTCCACTTGCTCTGGCGCAGAAATTTTCCGGCAGCCATCTGAAAGCCCTCAAAGCTGTACACGACATATTTTTAAAAACTTTCCAATCCCTGCCTGATATATTAAGTCCAGTGAAAATTGGAAAAAACGTGTTTGTAGATAATGAGTCCTACAAAAGCTGCTATTCCTGTCAGAGATGCACAAATATCTGTCCAGTGGTGAGAAACTACCAGAATCCCGCAGCGGAACTGGACATGATGCCGCACCAGATTATCTACAGTCTCGGTATAGGCAATGTCGATATTGCTATGGGAGCGAAGATGATATGGAGTTGCTCAACCTGTTATTTATGCCAGGAACATTGTCCAAACCATGTTGAACTTACAGATATTTTTTACAGACTCAAAAATATTGCTATTACTACAATCGAGGCTGGAGAAAACACATGAGATACGCATTTTTTCAAGGATGCAACATACCCGTACGAATAGAGCAATACGCCATTGCCACTCAAGCTGTATTTCAGAAATTTGATCTTGAACTCGTTGAAGTTCGTGATTTTAACTGCTGTGGTTATCCCGTCCGAAATGTAGACGAAAAGTCATATATTCTCCCTTCCGTCAGAAATCTTGCCATTGCAGAAAAAATGAATTTAGACATTGTGGTAATCTGCAACTGCTGCTTCGCCAGTCTGATGAAAGCGAAAAGTGTCCTTGACAAAAATGGATCATTACAAAACGAAATCAATCATATTCTTGCCAAAGAAGGTTTACAGTACACAGGTAAAGCTCTGGTTAGACATTATCTGTCCGTACTCTACAATGATGTGGGAATCGAAAAGATTACTAAAAAGCTGGTCTATAAAGTAAAAAACCTAGGAATAGCTGTTATACAAGGCTGCCATATCCTCAGGCCAAGAGAAATATTGCATTTTGACAACTCTTTCGTTCCCAAAATTACCGATGCTCTTGTTCAGTGTACAGGAGCTGAAAATCTCGACTGGCGTGGAAAGCTTGAATGTTGCGGAGCTGCTCTCGCCGGCATAAATGACCCGCTCTGTCATGACCTGTTGACAGAAAAAATACTCGGTGCCAGACAGGCCGGTGCTCAATTCATCACTCCAATATGTTCGTATTGTTATTTACAGTTCGATACAACTCAACAGATTATCTCTCCCCATCAAGAAGATATTCTTCCGGTTCTATTGTATCCTCAGTTGCTGGGAATGTGTCTAGGTATTTCTGAAAAAGAGCTGGGCTTGGAAAAAAACAGAACCATCGGCCCACAGGACATTGAAAAAATTACATCCTCCCTAGGTTCACCTGAAGAGGATCGAAAAAAACGAAAGAAAAAGATCAAGCAACCCGCCTGACTTACAGCACTCACCCAGGCCTGCTGGAAAATACAGCAGGCCTTATCTGGCCGCTTCTATCTGTTTTATTCAACTATTGTTATAGAGATATTCCCTTTAATTTTGAAATTTTGTGGTTATACTGCTCCATGGCCGGATACTTTTGTACTATTGTGATATTTGTATAACGTTCTCCCTGCTTAGCAGGGTTTAATTGTTTTTATGGAGAAAAACATGAGTAAAGTTATAGCATTTGCCGGGAAAGGCGGCGTTGGCAAAACGACAGTTGCAAGCCTTGTGATTCGCAGCCTGTCTCGTAATAACAGGACCCCGATACTTGCCGTAGATGCAGATCCTAATAGTAATCTAGGTGAGACTCTTGGTATTGAAGTTTCCACGACCATTGGTGATATACGCGAATCTTACATGAAAGACCCGCAGGGCATTCCCTCTGGTATGGATAAAGTCAATTATCTCGAAACATTGGTTGAGCAGGCACTTATTGAGAAAGCGGATTTCGATCTTTTAGTCATGGGGCGCCAGGAAGGACAAGGATGTTATTGCATGGTCAATAATATTTTACACAATTTCACTGAAAAGCTCAGCAACAGTTACAATTATCTGGTAGTGGACAATGAAGCGGGTATGGAACATCTCAGCCGCAGGACAAGTGGAAAAGTTGATATTCTTTATCTGGTTACAGATTATTCTCTGCGTGGTTTACGCGCAGTTAAGCGTATTTATTCGATGCTTGACAGTCTCAAGTTGAATATAGGCAGTCTTGGCATTGTGGTAACCCGTGGTCCGGAACAGTTAGGTGAGGCGTTTAAAAAGGAAATTGAAGAAATCGGTTTACCGGTTGTCGCTGTGGTCCCCGACGATCATGCTTTACTTGAGTTTGATATGGAGCGCAGGTCTCTTCTTGAACTGCCGGATGACTCACCCTCGGTGATCGCAGTTGAAAAGATGTTACAGGAAACAGTTCCTGTATAAATACAATACAGAAGCGGGGCACTCTCCCCTCTTCTGTATCTCTTTCAATTTTTCCTCAGTCACTCTTTTTCTCCTTTACTCTTATAATTGCTGGGCATAATTGATTTATGTCAAGGTAAACAAGCACTCCTCAAGTTATCCTCTTGATACAGGATAAAATTAGACTTGCAAATGTATTCAGGTACCTGAGTTGCAATATCAGCACTCGGGATTCTGATGTATTTATAGTAATATTGTTGCTGGAGGATACTACACGATGAAATGCCCTGGACAAGATATGCAATACTGGAGCGAAGACGCAATATACGAAGTAAAATGTCCTGCATGCGGCGTATTGGTGGAATTTTACAAGGACGACACCACTCGCAAATGTCAGGCTTGCAGACATCGCTTTGTGAACCCCAGAATGGATTTTGGATGTGCAACATACTGCCAATTTGCGGAACAATGTCTAGGTACCCTTCCTAAAGAATTTGTCTTGAACAGAGACAATCTGTTCAAAGACAAGGTCGCTGTGGAAATGAAGCGATTTTTCAAAAATGATTTCCAAAACATCGGTTTTGCAACACGAATTGCTCATTATGCAGAGAAAATCGGTAAATCCACTGATGG
>JAZBNU010000174.1:0-5759 GCA_036350815.1 Desulfopila sp. | reverse complement strand
TCCTCTATTGAGCCAGATGAAGGGGAAGGGGGCCGACCGGCTATTACCGGGGTGATCGACAGGTCTTCGGACTCAGCTCAGATTATCTGTTTCTCTTCCAATACCTTTTTGGCAGATGCCATTCTCAATCTTGGGGCCGGAGTCAGGAGAACCGGTTATCTTGAGCCGGTGCAGATGATCGCAAATGCCGTCGACCGGTCTCTTGAAGACAGTGCTCTTTTGGATATTCGGGGCAGGAGTCATTTTTCCAGACCACTATATCCTTTAGAGAGAGAGGACCGAATAGTCTTTGAATACGTAAATTATTTTCTGGCCGTATTCGGGCTGATTATCGTTTGGCTGGCCCGTTTTTTCCTGTATAGAAAAAAAGCAGTCGAAGAATATGTGCTTCTTCAGCAGTTAAGAGGAGGGAACGACTCATGAGAAAGGGAATCGTGGTTGCCGCAATTCTACTCATGACCCAGGTTGGTCTCATTGTGGCGCTGAAAAGTTGGAACAGCGAGCTTCACCCTTATGTTCCGGATACTGCCTTTGCGCCTTTTCAGCCTCAGAATATTGATGGAGTAAACCTTTCAGACGGAGATGGCAATGATTTGTCTTTCCAGAAGAAAAATGGCCAATGGTTTCTCGTTCATGAAGTAATGGTGCCTGCAGACGACGCGCGTATTGAATCCTTGCTGGCTAAAATTGCCGGATTGAAAAAGGGCCTTGCCGTGGCAACCTCCGGCAGTGCGGCCGATCGGTTTCAGGTAAGTGAGGAAAATTACGATGAACGTCTTGTTCTCAAGGCCGGTGCGAGCGATATCGTCACAATTTTTTTCGGAACATCCCCCGGGTTCAGACAGATTCACGCCCGCCTTGCAGAGAGCAGTGCAATAACAGTGGTTCCCCTGGAAAAACATGAGGTTGGTGCTCAACTGGAAGGCTGGATCGATCGAGACATTTTAAAGTTGGATGTGGATACCGTTGACCGGATTACATTTGAGACTTTTTCCCTGGATCGTGACGAGGACGGGGGATGGGGCGTCTTTTCTCACAATCAATCCATTGCGCTCGATCCTGCGGAAGCAGGGAGTCTGGTGGAGAAACTGTGCGATTTGACGGTTCATGGTTTCGTCAAAGACGATGAGGCCGGCGAAAGTTTGCCGGAGGGTGTGATTGAGTTTATCATGATGCTGAAAGACGGAAGCAGCCTGACCTGGCGTATTCGCCCCGGGGATGAAGATGCCTTTGTTTTGAACCGCTCAGATAAGGAGATATCATTCAAGGTGAGCGGGTGGCAGCTCGAGGAAGTTTTGGAACGCATCCAGGGATCGAAGGAGTTGGATGAGCAAAAAGAGGAAGAGGAGAAGTCAAACGGTGAGACGGATGCAGGTTCGTGAAAGAGAAAAGGGAAGTGGATATCGCAGTTCAGCGCATAAGGCCGCGGAGAGCCTTCCATGAATGTATTTCTCTTTGGAAGAGATTCCGGCCGTAATGGTGCAGCATTGTCAGCGACTGGCTGGTAGCTTGTTTGGAAAAACCCAGCCTGTGAAGCCGGTCCGGGGTCTCATCTAGGGATTGTTTAAGTATCCTTATGGTTCCGGGGGAGAGTTCCGTATAATTGCCCGTAACTGTCTCAGCACAGTTTGAGCAGATCAGTCCCCCTGCCACGTGGTGGAAAAAATATCTGTCCCTAAGAGAAAAAGAGGAACTGCAGGAACGGCATCCATCGAAATCTGGTCGGTAGCCCAGATGGTTGAAAAGGCGGAGAAGAAAGATAATGCAGACAGGAAGGTGAGGCTTTGCTTCATCGATGGAGCGTAAAGCCCAGTGGAGCAAAGCGAATACTTCCTTGTCGCCCTCTCTTTCCGAAGTGGCGAGAAGCAGGGTTTCACGTATAAAAGACGCTGAAATATATCGCTCCATATAGCACCGCAGGTTGATGAAACTATCATGCAGCTCCGCGTCTTCAATAAAAACGAGGGAAGTATTCTGCCGTTCTTTAAAGCTGATGGTGATATATGAGAATATTTCCAGTTTGTTCTGGAATCGTTTTTTGCTCCTGTTGGCTCCTTTTGCAATTCCAGTTACTCTGCCGGATCCTTGGCAGAAAAAAGTGACAATCTTGTCGGATTCTCCATGGTTGAGACTGTCAAGGACTATAGCTGTGCTTTCCGTATTGGAAGAAGACATGATATTTTTCAGTAACTCGGTGGAAAGTCGACCTGTCTGCATATATCGCTCGGGAGAGCGACCCATATATGCAGGCGAGTGAATGTAGCTGAGCTGCCCGCACAACAAAACAATAGGGAATGTTTCCCAGAGATCTTCTCAGCGCTGTGAATATCTATGGAGGATTTTTTTCTGTTGAGTCTCTACGGCAGACTCAGAGTGATTATCCCGTTCTGTGCCTCAGGCAGGGGAACTTCTGAACCATTGAATACCAGCTCTGTATCTGCTGTTTCGGGGAGGATCAGGGAAATATGTTTGTCAGCATACCAGCTTCTGGTGGATCCTCCACTGTAGACTTCCGTTGTTGGCGGCCCGCCATCAATGCTGATGGTAATGGAGCTGTCCTCGAGAAAGTCAATTGTAAGAAAATAGTTTGTTCCATCGTGAGTGTCCAAAACGGACTCCCCGGACTGTACCTTTTCTGAATTCTGCGCCTCTGGAGTGGTTGAGTCCTGATAGCTCTGAATAATTTCACTCACGTATGTTGCCGGGTTCCAGGAAAAATACCAGCTGAAAAAGGATACTGCGGCAATAACAACGACCAGGCTGAATCCCAGGGCCGAACCTGCAGCCATGGAGGGCCTAGCCGCCATTGTGTCGACGTGTTTTTCATGCTTTGAAGATACTGCGGTTTTAGGAGACGCAGGGATTGATCCCAGCATTCTGTCATATCTTTTAAGGATCTCCTGTGGATCCAGCATGAGGCACTTGGCATACAGGGCATAGAACCCCCTGGCGAAGGCTGCGGCGGGCAAGGCGGAGTAGTTGTCTTCTTCCATCGCCTGCAGTGTCTTTACCGGGATTCTGGTTTGCTGTTGAATGTCTTCTAGAGAGAGATTCTTCTCGTTGCGGTATCTGCGCAGATATTCGCCAAGAGATTTTGTTTTTTCTGTATGAGGATCCTCTTCCATTATCTTCCTCTTTCCCCTGGTGTTCCTGATGATTGAAGGGGGTCGATTAAAGTGTTATGTGTTGTCCGTTGATGAGGCTATAACATCTTTTTCACATATGCGTTTTGCTTGATTGAATCTACCCAGTTACGATATTCTGTTGCAAATTTTTCTTCAAAAAGCTTATTTCTGATTTCTTCCTTGACTGCCTCGTACGGTACTTTTTCGACAACACCTTCCTGACGACGTGAGAGAACTTTAAATATCTGAAAGGTTCCCGGGGTTTCCAGTACGGGAGTGATTTCTCCAGTTTTCAGGTTGATGATGGCATCACGCATATACGGTGCCATTTCATCCTTATGAAAAACTCCGAGATCACCGCCGTCTGAAGCAGAGGGAAGTTCTGATCTTTCTCGTGCCAAAGTAGTAAAATCTGCACCGTTCAAGAGTTGCTCCCGCGTTTCTACGGCCGACTGACGAGCACGCGCTTTATCCGCAGCGAGCAATTCTTCTGATTGCTGCATTTCTTCCGAGTTGCCCCAGGTGAAACCAATCTGGAGGAGATAATACCCATCATCTGCCAGTTCGCCACTGTATTGCGAGTTGTAATACTCTTTAATCATCTCATCGGTGACAATAATTTTGGAGCGTACTTCATAGGTTATCAGTTTGTCGCGAAGGAGCTGGCTGCGCAGATCGTTTCTATATTTTTCCATGGAAAGGCCGGCTTCAGCCAATTTTTCACCTAGAGCTTCAGAAGATATACCCAGCCTTTTCAGGTTGTTGGCATAGTTTTGTTCCAGTTCTTCGTCTGAGATTCGGATGTTGGCTTTTGCGGCCTGCTGTGAAACGAGACGTTGATCAATTAACTTCGTTAGCACCTGTTCCTCTGCACCCTCGAGTGCTTCTTCTCTCTGGTGCTCCGGGACAGTCTGACGAACTCTTTCCAGAAAGCTTTTGCTGCTCTCACGCAGTTCAGAAAGGGTGATAATGTCATCTTCCACAATGGCCACTACTCGATCAAGTACCTGTGCCGCAGCATTGCCATGAAAAAAAAGGAATAGAGAAAATAACAACAGGATTGTCCGTGTGGATGAAAAATAGTGAAAAAAATTGATAATCATATAAATACCTGAAACTGCTGTGGGTAGAATTCTCTCTCCAGTACCCTTTAGTCCGTATCTTTTTTCTGGGTGATGTATGAGAAACCATGGTTCGTCACTCTGGTATTTAACATGTGTAGATCAATTCTGAAAACCTTTTCTTTCCTGTTTCTATCGAAATTTCCTGGTCTAGGGAGTATTGGAATGGTAAGAGACTAGGTTTGGAGGGAACCGGAGTACACCCAGATTGACTACTGTTTGATTGACTCGTGTCTGAATGAGCACTACTATGTAATGACCTTTGCAGAAAAGAGAATAATGGTGGGAGATGTTTATTGCACGATATCGGCGCTATACTGAGATTCACTCAGTGCGGCGCTTGCTATATGATGGAGGACCAGGATGATGATACAGCCAAGACTTTTCTTTTATGGGATATTGCTCTGCATTGTTTTCGCATTTTCGACTTCGGCAGCTGCCACGACCAGAATGCCGGAGTTTCTTTTACCGAATGTCCTTGATGGAAAATCACTCAGCAGTTCCTCATTTTCCGGGAAGGCGCTTTTTGTTACTTTTTTTGCCACATGGTGTCCACCTTGTATTGAGGAAGTACCCACTCTGATAAAACTTCAGGCCAAATATGGGAAAGATGACTTCTCTGTGATTGGACTTTCAGTTGACCAGGGTGGAGCTAAAGTTGTTAAGAAACTTGTAGAAAAAAAATCAATTAATTATCCGGTGGTATTGGCAACTGCACAGACCATGCAGGATTTCGGAGGGGTATATGGAATTCCTGTGTCCTTTCTCATTAACAAAAAAGGAAACGTCGTGAAAAAATACACCGGATATGTTTCTCTTTCCGTTCTGGAAAAAGACCTGAAAAAAATATTGTAAGGAACATGCTTCTTTCTGGTATATGTATGCCCCTGCCCCGCAAGGTACCCTCTTAGTAGGTAAATACAGCAGAGGAAAAGGAAACAGGGATAGGGTTGAGTTGCGTGAAAAACCGGGTATTTTACTAGCTATCCTGGAAGAGTATCCAGGAACTGCTTTTGAGCAGAAGAAAAACGGTTGTTTCTTGACTGTTACCAACCAGTAAATGTAGTGAGGTCGTAGGTGGATTTACTCAAAGCAGTGATACTTGGAATTGTTCAGGGGCTCACTGAGTTCTTGCCGATTTCCAGTTCCGGGCACCTGATAATTGGAGCAAAGATCCTGAATTTCAATGAACCGGGCATTATTTTTGACGTTTTCCTCCATTTAGGGACTCTGCTTGCGATTCTTGTTGTCTTCCGGCAGGAAATTAAAGGAATGCTCTTTGCCCCGTTTTTTTATCTATCGGGAAGCAGAACAGCAGAAATTCAGCACAATCTCAGATGGGATCTCTATGTAATACTCTCCGTTCTTCCGGCTGTTGCTGTGGGGCTGTTTGCCAAAGACGCCGTTGAAGAGGTTTTCACAAATTTGCCGCTGGTATTTGCCATGCTTTTTATTACCGGAATAATGATGGTTATAAGCGGCCATCTTCCCACTGGAAAGGTTACTCTAAAGG
>JAZBNU010000173.1:0-11415 GCA_036350815.1 Desulfopila sp. | reverse complement strand
TAATCTTCACCTATTGTATAACAAAAAATGATTGAATGCATCAAAAAAAATATATTGTAAATTTTATTATTTACATAAAATTAATGCGATAGGTTGAAAATATGTTGTGCCTGACTTTTGGTAAGTGCTTTGTTGTGGGCGAGGTGTGCCAGAGGCAATGCGATGGGTGGATGCTGGTGGTCTTTCAAGAGACAATCAATGGCGGCAGCATACAGCACGTTTTGGTGGACTTGTTACAGGGTGCCAGAAGAGTCACCGGGGTACATCCTGATGATTCCTGCTCAAACTAACCTGCTGGCCATTTTCGGTGGAAAATGGTAGATAAAGATAATCTGATTACGTACGAAACTCAGCCATGATCTCTTTATCCGGGAGACAGATCGGAGTCTGCGCTTACCTCAATTTTTCTAGGAAAGACTGAGGGGACTGATTTTTTTTTCACGTTGTTTTGTGAAAATAAATCTGTCTCCCGTATTCAGAAGAAAAATAAAATCAGTCCCCTAGCTGCCGAGTTACTAGCAGCCTATGGGATTTGGCTGAGGATTATACGTAATCAGAAAAGAAAAAGACTTCTTCAAAATATTTATCTGGTTACAAGGCGCACATGCTCAAGAGTGAAATGCTGCTGAAAAACCTTTTCCGTCAAATCAACAGGAATTACGTCTGGAAGCTATGGAACGACTTATTGTGATATCTGGTGCCGCCGCATTTGGAACAGGATTCTTTTATTGGTTTTCCTGGATGCTGCGTAAAAAAGCAATGCAGGATTTTGTTCTGAGACATCAGTGGCTTCTCCACCCCAACTCGATTTGCTACTGGCGAACAGTTATGGCTATCGGTGGTTTTTTCCTCTATTTCTTTTCGCCATACCAGTCGGTTGCTATAGTCATTTTTACATTTGCAGCCATTCTTGATGGAGTGGACGGCTTGGTGGCGAGAAGCTGCAGCCTTGTATCAAAACTGGGAGAGTGGCTTGATCCGCTGTGCGATAAAATGACGTATCTCCCGCCATTGCTTGGTTTTGCTTATCTCGGTATTTTGTCGGTCAATCTTGTCTGGATACTCATAGCTGTTGAACTTTTTGGCCAGTTTCTGGCAAGAAAGGTCCTTGCATTTCTCAACATTTCCGGTGCGGCGAACAATTTTGGCAAGATTAAAGCGATTATCTGTTTTGCCCTCGTGATTTTTTGTGCCCTGCTGGATGAAAATCCCGGGGTGATCGACATTGGCAACAATATTCTTCTAGCTTGTATCATTCTCTCGTCTGCATCCGTGGTATTCAAGTTTGTGCCAAATCGGCTTTATGCCGATATTCTTTCGACCTTGAACTTTATCTGCGGTCTGACCAGCCTGGTGTTAACCTATAACGGTTTTTTTGCCAGAGCCATCATTATCATCATCGTCGGTCAGCTTTTTGATCTTTTTGACGGGCGAATGGCCGAGAAACATGGCGGAACAAAGTATGGTCCGTATCTTGATGATATTGCTGATTTTGTCAGTTTCGGCCTTGCTCCCGCCTATGTAATGGTACGCACCGGTGGGACCATCTCCTGGCTTGTCGCGGCTGTTTATATTGCCGGAGTGGCATTTCGACTTATTAGGTTTGTCATGGTGGATAAAAAACGTACCGACCTGCCTGACGGAGTTTTCAATGGTTTACCGAGCCCAGCCGGAGCTTTGGTTGTGCTGGGTGCCGCGCTGGTTGCTCCACCTCATATCTTATGGGGAGTTGCTTGTATTTCAGTCGGGCTGATGGTCAGTAAGATACGGTTTGCCCATTTCGGCCGGATAATTTTGAAAAAGGTTCCCAAACCGCTGTTTTTCATGGCTTGCGCAATGATTATTGTACTCATCTCCTTTGTTCTTAAGACCAGGAGTGTGGACATGTTTGGTTACTTTATCCTTGCTTCCGTAATTCTCTATATGTTTATCGGCAGAAAACTTCTCTCTGAAGAAACGGCATGAGTGTATGTGGTGCCTGATTGTTAGTCACTGTCTTCCTCCACCTTCAGGAGGATTATGCCGCCGATGATGAAGAGGATGGCGATGCTTAATACACCCCATTTGGTGTGTCCCGTCAGACCGCCCACCAGCCCCATAAGCGCCGGTCCGCTGATTGCTGCAAATTTGCCGAAAACATTGTAAAAGCCAAAGAACTCCGCACTTTTTTCCGGGGGGATAAGTTTACTGAAATAGCTCCTGCTGAGAGCCTGCATGCCCCCCATGGCAGAGGCCACCAGGAATGCTATCACCCAGAAAAGAGTTGTCTGCAGAGCGACATTTTCCAGGGAAGGCAAAAAAAACGCCAGCAATGTCACCAGAAAATAGATGGCAATCCCCGTCAGCAGCATTTTCCTGGTGCCGAAGATCAGGGCGAGACGTCCAAACAGGAGAGCAAAAGGAAAGGCGACGAGCTGGATAAAGAGCAAAACGGTAATCAACAGGGCAACGCCGAAACCGAGATCCCGGCCATAGGCGGTGGACATGGAAATAATGGTGCCTACGCCGTCGATATAGAAAAAATAGGCCGCCAGAAAAAGAAATACCTGTTTATGCCTGCGGATGTCCCGAAGAGTATGATAGAGTCTGAGGAAACTGTCTTTGACCGGAGATAGAGGTGTCGGCAGGTAATGGTGCTGCTGCAGATTTTTTATGGCAGGTATCTACAATAGGAGCCACCAGAGAGCTACTATGACAAAGCCGATTTGCGCCTCTTTTCCGGGAAGCCCCTGGGCAAGACCGGCTCCGAGAATAAGGCCGATAACGGCCAGAAAGGGAATGACGCTGCCGATATAGCCATAGGCATAGCCGCGGGCGGAAATGAGATCCATCCTCTGCCGGCTGGTCACATCAACCAGAAAGGCATCATAAAAAATATTGGCACCGGCCCAGCCCACCCTGGCCGGTATGAAAAAAAGGAGGCAGAGGAGCCACTGGCCCTGTCCAACAAGGGAGAGGCTCAGATTGAAACTGATGCCGAGCCCGAGAAAGAAGAGAAAAAAAAGTTTCTTTTTCTGGCGGTAATCTGCCAGGGCACCCAGAATCGGGGCGAGCAGGGCAAGGATGAGCGATGCCGTCGAATTGGCAAAACCCCAGTATGCCGTGGAAAGAGCGCCGGGCAGATGGCCTGCCGCCACATCCTTAAAATAGATGGGCATAATAGCCGTAACCATCACCAGAACAAAGGCCGAGTTCCCGACATCATAGAGGATCCAGCTGCGTTCCTCCCTGGATGTTTTGCCGTTAACGTTCATATGTTTTTTAAAAAAAGAGCATGTAGTCTGGTTTTTCCATCAGTTCTGGTGTGTATGGCTGTATAATATACAACAATACTTCTTTTTTTACAGAGATGCGGTAAAAAGAACAAGATCAAAGATGAACAAAGAAAAATGTGTGATTTGAGTTATGTATACCAGATGAGGTATGTTGAAACTGACATTTCAGGAGAACGTGTCGCGGCAAAGTGTTTCACTTTGGAAATACAATCAGAGGCCGGTATGCGCCTCTTCTTTAAAAGGAGAATACTATGAAAGTTAATTTATTATGCGGCAAAGAAAGTCTGCCTGTTGAGCTGCCGGATTCCGTTCTACTTATTGAAAACAAGCCGGCACAGGCTCTGCCTAATCCTGAAGAGGCTGTGCTCGAGGCCTTACGCAATCCTATAGGAACTGAGCCTCTTCATCAGATAGCGCAAGGGCGTGACAATGCCTGTGTGGTCATTTCCGATATTACCAGGCCGGTTCCAAATAAAGTTCTGTTGCCGCCGCTCCTGAGAACGCTGGAAGAGAGTGGTATTGCCCGGGATAAAATTACAATTCTTATTGCCACCGGTATGCACCGGCCCAATCTTGGTGAAGAGCTGGAGGGTATGGTAGGCAGGGATATCATGGAACAGTATCGAATTGTGAATCATTATTGCCAGAAAAGGGAAGAATTGCGAGAAATTACCAGGATTGATGGTGCGCCAGTTGAAATAAACACACATTATCTTGATGCCGATCTCAAAATCCTTACCGGCCTCATCGAGCCGCACTTTTACGCAGGTTTCTCCGGCAGCAGAAAATCTGTTCTTCCCGGTATTTCAAGTTATGAAACCATGAAGTTCATGCATTCCTACAAGGTGATCGAGCAGCTTAACGAGGCCAACTGTCGCCTGGAAAATAATATTTTCCATGATTATGCCATGGAGGTAACCAGGCTCGCGGGGGTTGATTTCATTCTTAACGTTGTCATCAACGAGGATCGTGAGCTTGCCGGGGTGTTCGGCGGTCATTATGAGAAGGCCCACAGGGCAGGATGTGATCTGGTGGTTGACCATGCCGTTGCTCAACTTGAAGAAAAGGTGGATCTTGTGATCACCTCTGCCGGTGGTTATCCGCTTGACGCAACATTTTACCAGGTCTCCAAATGTCTGATCAGTGCCCGGGATATCCTGGTGGAAAATGGTACTATCCTGGTAACCTGCGGCTGCCAGGAAGGACTGGGAAGTGAAGAGTTCTGCACCATCATGCGCTCGAACCCGACACCGGAGGATTTCAACAGACACCACGGAAACCCGGATAATTTTGTTATTGACCAATGGTGTGCTCAGAATATCTACCAGGCTCTTGGACATGCGGGCAGGATATATATCTATTCACCTGGGTTGGACAAGGAGGATGTCAGCCGTTTTCAGGGAGTGAAGATTGATGATGTGCAGGCGGCAGTTGACACTTTGCTGCATAATCACAAGAAGGTTGCTGTTGTTCCCGGCGGGCCATATGTTGTTGGGAAGATAAAGAAATGATACTGTTTCAGTATCTTTCAAAGAGAAATACAGATGGAGCGGCAATCAGGTTAAGCAATATTGAGTAGAAGAGGAAAGTATGGAGAAGAAACGTATATTGGTTGCAGTCGACGGATCGGATTTTTCTGCAAAAGTAATGGAAAAAGCCATTGAATACGCCCGTTTGCTGGAGGCTGAAGTTGTCTTTGTTCATTGCCATAAAAGGTATCCGCGTCTTCTGGGGCAGCCGTACCGGGATCAGATTATTTCGGAAATACGTGATGAAACTCACCAGCGAGTCGCCCCTTATCTGGCACAGCTCGGCAAGGCAAGGATTCCTTATATTGAGCGCCTTCTTGAAGGGCCGGCCGGTGAAACCATTGCCGAGACAGCAAAAATAGAGAAATGCCGTCTCATTGTCATGGGTTCCAGAGGATTGTCAAATCTGAAAGGGCTGATCATCGGGAGCGTTTCCAACCGGGTTCTGCACGTGGCCGACTGCCCTGTTATGGTTGTTAAATAGTTGGCTCTTTCTTTCATCGCTGTTCAGAAACGAGGAAAGCAGGCGAGAGGATACCGGTAGAATGGATAAAAATAGAAGGCGTTGCGGCTGGTGCAGTCCCGATTCTGAGCTGTACATCCAGTACCATGACGCGGAATGGGGTGTACCGCTTACTGGTGACAGGCCGCTTTTTGAAATGTTGATTCTTGAAGGCATGCAGGCTGGTTTGTCATGGCTGACGGTGTTGCGCAAACGGGCGAGCTTCAAAGAAGCTTTTGATGATTTTGACCCTGCTGCGGTGGCGGCCTATGATGATGACAAAATAGAAGAACTGCTTCAGAATCCCGCTATAATCAGGAATCGTCTGAAGATTGAAGCAGCCCGCAAAAATGGACGTGCAGTTCTGCTGCTGCAGCAGGAATATGGATCCTTTACTGAATATCTATGGCGTTTTGTCAATTTTCAGCCCATTTGCAACACCTTTGCCGCAATGGGAGAATTGCCCGCAAAAACCGATCTATCCACGACCATATCAAAAGATATGAAAAAACGGGGTATGAATTTTGTCGGGCCGACCATTGTTTATGCCTTTATGCAGGCGATCGGTATGGTGAACGATCATGAAACCTCCTGTTTCAGACACGCGGAATGTGTGAAGCTGGGAGAGGAATTTGCGAGGGATCACACATGAAAGATTTTGAGGATATCTATTACGACCTGCTCCCCACTGCCATTGGTGACCTGGTGTTTGCGGCTGGTCGAAACGGTCTGCAAACCGTGTTTTTTACCGATAAGGGCAGCAGTGCCATTCCTGCAAACTGGCGTCATGATCCAGTAGCGATGGCCACTGTTGCCAAGCAGTTCCAGGAGTATTTTGCCGGAACGCGACGGAAGTTTGAAGTACGTCTGAGTCCAAGCGGTACTCCTTTTCAGAGGCGGGTCTGGCAGGCACTGACGGAAATTCCTTATGGCGAAACCATCACCTATAAAGAGCTGGCTGAACGAGCAGGTTCGGCCAGGGGATACCGGGCTGCTGGAAATGCCAACGGCAGGAATCCACTTGTCATTCTGCAGCCGTGTCATCGGGTTGTGGCGGCAAATAACGGGATCGGCGGATTTTCTTCCGGAATATTTCGGAAAAGGTTCCTTCTTGAACTGGAGGGGATAGACAGATCGCAGTTCAGGTGAAGGCTTGCAGGTGAGCGGTCCTTCAGAAAACATCCTCTTCTGTTGGTGAGGTTACTTTATAGCACTGCAATATAGAGACAAGGTCGCCCATATCGACCGGTTTGGTAAGGTAGTTGTTCATTCCGGCTTCCATAAAGCGCTCCCGGTCGCCTTTCATGGCATGTGCCGTCAAGGCGATAATGGGAACATCGCAGTAGCTTTCCCCGGCTTTTTGGCGTATAGCTCTGGCCGTCTCAATGCCGTCCATCTGCGGCATCTGTATATCCATGAGAATACAGTCAAATTCTTGTTCTTTCAGAATTTCGAGAGCTTTTCTGCCATCATTTACCAATGTGGGGACATGGCCCAGTTTTTCCAGCATTGCCGTTACCACCAGCGCGTTGATGGTTTCATCCTCAACCACAAGGATCCTTTGCCGGCTGTTTGTTTCTGTGCTTACAGCTGCAGGGGAAAGAATCTTCCTGTTGTCTTTTTCAATTGTCTTGACAAGGATCGAAAAGGAAATGGTGGTTCCTCGTCCGGCAGTACTGGCGATTGATACTTCACCATCCATCAGTTCCACCAGGCGTTTGACAATGCTGAGGCCTAGTCCGGTTCCTGCGTATTTGCGGCGGAAAGAGCCGTCTGCCTGAACAAAGGGTTCAAAAAGTGTGTCTATTTTGGCGGAAGAAATGCCTATACCGGTATCCTCGACGGTAAAGATGAGCCTGGTTCTGCCCTCCTTTTCCCCGGCGGATCGGAGCCCAACGGTGATAGCCCCATTTTCTGTAAATTTGATGGCGTTGCCGATCAGGTTAAAAAGAATCTGACGAAGGCGCGTTTCATCGCCGATAATATAATCGGGCAGTTCTCCGCCTATATGTGTCTGCAGTTGGACATGCTCATGGTTGATGAGGCTCTCAAAGCTCGCTGTGATGGATCGTATGGCAGGCTTGAGAGCAAACGGCCGTTTCTCCAGGTCGATTCTGCCTGCTTCAATCTTGGAAAAATCGAGGATGTCACTGATGATTTTCAGCAGACTGTTGCCGGAACTGAGCGCTGTGCCCACATAGGTGGTCTGTTCATCATCAAGAGAGGTCTTTTGCAGAAGCTGGAGCATGCCGAGCACGCCGTTCATGGGTGTCCGTATTTCATGACTCATATTGGCGAGAAATTCAGATTTGGCATGGCTGGCGAGCTGGGCCTCCTCTTTGGCCTTCTTCAGTTCATTCTGGGCATGTACTTTTTTGGTGGTTTCCCTGGCGACACAGATAAATCCTTCGAAAACACCATCTGAAGTATATATTGCCGAGGTGCTGGTTTCTACCCAGATGGGGTGGCCGTCTTTGTGGTACCACTCAAACTCCCACAATTTGGTATTGGGGTGGCCCCGTTTGGCCTCCTTGAGGATATAACGGCGGATAAGACGATATTGTCTGCGAAATTCAGGAGTAAGCTGCTCTTCTTTGGGGAGTTCGAGAAATTCCTCGGGGGTGTAGCCCAACAGGCTTTTGATGGAAGGAGTAACATAGGTGATATTGAGCTGGTTGTCAGTGGTCCAGATGACATCCCGGACGTTGTCAGCCAGCAGCCTGTACATCGCTTCGCTCTTGCGCAGTTCATTTCGGGTTTTAATATCAATTGTTACATCTCTTCCTGCGCCAACGGTGCCGATGAGTTGACCTTCCTCATTGAACATGGGCGCTTTGTGAACGTCTAGAGCGAGGTACTTCCCTCGGACAAGGCCGTCTTCAAGGAACTTTCCAGGCTGTCTCGAGTGTTTAACCACCTCATCGGAGTTGAGGCAGATTTCGCCGAAGGTGTGTTTATGCCCTCTTGCCCTTTCTCTTTCGGCAAAGAATAAGTCTGTTTTGCCCAGAGGGCTCTCGCCCGGGTCGCATTGCAGCAGCTTTCGACAGATGGCCTTGTTGGCAAAAAGGTAGCGGTCATCGAGGTTTTTAGCCCAGATCAGATCGGGCACGGTATCGGTCATAAGGCGCATGAGATTGTAGAGATCCTGATGGCGCTGTCGACTTTTTCTTAAGGCCTCCTCCGCGGCTTTTTTCTGGGTTATATCTGTAAAAATTGAATATGTGGCATCCTGTTTTTCGTAGGTCACGAGATTGGCGGAGAGCAGCACATGCCGTTCTTCTCCCGAGGCAGTGAGGAGGCAGGCCTCATATTCGGTAACCTGTCCTTTCTCAAGGATCTCTTTGATAAAAATATTTCTGGTTTTTTTGTCGCGCCAGAAATGAGAAGCTGATAGTCCTTTCGACTCTGCAACAGGGACATTGAAAAAGCGTGAGGCGAGATTGTTTATATAGAGGACAGAACCGTTCTCAAGAGAAGATATGATGACGGGAAACAGGGTCTGAATTTTACCGAGGTCAATGCGAAGCTTTTGTATTTCTTGAAGAAGTTCTTCGTTTGTCTTGGCAGTGTCAGAGTTCATAGGCTAGATGCAGGTTAACGAATCCGTGGAGATGGTACTTTCTTTTCTTGGCTCGTTTCAATAAATTTCTATCTTACCTCAGCGTGACCAGCCAGCGCAAATCATTTTCCTGGAGTGTGGCAAAAAGACATGTTTCTTCTTCTGCTGACGTGTCTTTTTCTCCAAAAAGCTGCCTTCATGGTATAGATATGATTGTACTGCAGGAGGAAGCAGGAAAAAAGATACGGCTGAATATATATCGATTCGAAGATGGAGATTGTATGGAACACTACAGCGGGGTGAAGTTTGAATTACGAAGGGAGAGGGAGAGTTTTGTTGCTGATGAGCGCTTGTCACTGCTGAACAAATGGGCTTTTATTCTTGCAGAGCTTGGCCTGGCGCCGGTTCATACTGAAGGCGCTTACGGGAATCACTCGTATCGCGTGCAGGGCAATGAGTTTATAATCACCCGAACGGGTATGATTCCCTGTGTAGAGATGCTGCCTGAGAATTATTGTCTTGTTGAGTATTGCCAAAACGAAAACCTTTTCCGCGTCAAAGGGCGGCATGCACCCTCTTCGGAAAGCTTTTTACATAGCTCTATGTATCAATGTTTTAAAGAAATTGGCGCAATCATGCACGGCCATTCCGCTTTGCTCAACAGTCATGCAGAAGAGCTTGATATTCCGACAACTCCACAAGAACTACCCTATGGAACCAGAGAGCTCGCCCAAGCCGCAGTACGGCTGCAGGAAAAAGGAGTTTCGTTTTTTATTTTGAAAAACCATGGGTTTGTCGCCTCAGGAGTAGATATAGGGAGCACAGCTTCCCTGGTGCTGGATCGTTTTAAAAGCCTTGTCGGGCTGTTGCAGAATCAGGCTATGGAGAAGAGCCGGCGATGAATTTGCAACCGGGCGTCCAAAAATTTTGTTTTTGTACCGAAAATTCCTTTTTCCCGGAACTGCTGTCCTGTTTCTGTTCTTCTCTCCTGTTTGGTATAGGTATGATGCTATTGATATCATATTGATAACGTAACAGAAAAATATCTGTTCGGTTTTTCCTGTCCGATGGTGTGGTACTTGCAGGTATATTTTATCTGCGCCCGCCTATTGCATGTTGGGGGGAAAACCGTTCTTCGTATATCGATGAGGCTGCCATGGGAAACCGAGTGTACCAGCGGATCGAAATTGATGGGTTGAAAGCGGATATTTCAGATGGGAAAGGATTTTTTCCAGGGGTGGTCAACGATGTATCCCGCTTTGGCGTATGTATGGTGGATCTCCCATCTCGTTTTGATGAAAAGGCTATGAGAATGACGGCAGTCATTTCTGGTCGAAATAAAAACTTCAAAATCCTCGTCAGGCCAAAATGGTCAGGGCTGGCAGGAACCCGGAAAATGGTCGGTTTTGAAATAATCAACACCCCATTTGACTGGACCGATTTTGTCATGCAGTTAGAACCCAGGGAAGATGGCAGTGTCTGGAACGATAGATTGTTTTGATGTCTCTTTCTTTACCCTTCCGCAGTATGCATTGGGAAATGCACTTGCCTGCTGCTCTCATTGATTGTAGATATGAGGGGAGATCTTTTCCTGATTACGCACTATAATCCTTGAGGATTATTCGTAGTCAGAAATCTTTTTGGATGTATTTTTGCGGCTTGGGCCGTTACTGAGTTATGTTGACAAGACTTGCAGGGATGGTTTTTCGAGCATTCGGTTGTCAAGAGATACCATGCTGAGGACGGTTCTCTGCAAAGTGACAGCAGACACCAAAGGAAAGAGAGCATGAACAGTGACGTTGGAGAAAGACTGGTACAGGTTTTAAAAAACCCTCATACATCTGAGAGTGTTGAGAGTTTTGCCAAGGCAATGGAAATAACCAAAGCTTATGCCGGCTCGGGGGCTGCGACGCATTTCAGTGCAGTGGCAAGGCTGTTTTACGATCTCTTTGAGATGTTCGAAACAGGCAGGGATCCTCGTCAAAAATAGTTGTGATATCACTGATCGGCAATACCAAGGAGCCAGGTTCCCTTACGGGGTGGAGTGACGGGATAACGTACTGCTAAGTGACTGTTACGCAAAGTTATCCTTTGCTTGGGGGGGGAGTGCGGCGCAGGTATTTTTTCCAGCAGTGGAGATCCATGGAGCAGTCTCTGGTAATCTTGTCGAGGTAGCTGAGGTTGAGGTCGATATTGTCCAGATAGATATTTCTGTCTATCTGCCACCGTACCCGAAAATGAGTGCGCATGGCGGGGCTCAGGTTGCCAAGGGTCTGGTCGAGCCTTCTTTTGATAACCTGCTCATGAAATTCGAGAGTACTGTGCATCAAATCGATGGCGGAAGTATGTCTGTCAATACCGCTGTCGCGGTGTTCTTGAAAAAGCAGGGGTAGACTTTCGACATAATATCGGTCTGCCATCTGGGCAAGCAGGTCGGCTGTGCCTACTACCTGACCGCAGAGGTGAAGGTCTCTGTCGGTGACGGTGCTGTGTTCTGCTTCCCAGTCCAGCATGGTATATTTAATGATAGTGGCGCAGTTGGTACGGTAT
>JAZBNU010000172.1:0-2186 GCA_036350815.1 Desulfopila sp. | reverse complement strand
TTTTTCGAACATCTTGGTATGCATAAAGTTTTTGACTTGATAAGCATACAGCTCCGTATCACCGCCAGGCGATGAGTTCATCCGGATATTTCATGGCTTGAGATGGCTCGCTAGCTCAAATTTCTCACCGGCTGAGGTTGCCGTGGATGTGAAGCGTGAAGCAAGGCGCTATAATGGTCTATGCACCTTGCTGCGGCAACGCTGCAGGCAAGCGTACGAAGTGAAACTCCGGGTACGGGAAAATCATCTGGCCTTCCGCGTATCAGACTGGTAGACGAACCGGAGATTGAAGCTTTGAGGTACTGCCGGATTACTCTTCCGGCGAAAAATACTCCGCGTAATGCTTTTGGGCACAGTCCGGACAGAGACCGTGGCTGAATTCCACTTCCGAATGTTTGCTGAAATAATACTCGATACTGTTCCAGTATCCGCTGTCGTCTCGGACACTCTTACATATTGAGCATATGGGAAGCAATCCCTGAAGTGTTTTAATCTCTTCGATCGCCTGCTTCAAATTCTCGATGAGCTTTTCTTTCTCCTCTTCTGTTTTCCTGCGAACCTCGATCTCATTTTTCAGCCCCTTGTTCACTCTTTCCAGGTCGAAAAAAAACACCTCTAGGGGTTTATCTATACCGGTCTTGATTATGGCTTTGTATATGAGGAGAAATGAAAAAATCTTCAAATAGTGACCAACCAGGTTGAGAAACCCGTAGTTGCTGGTATAGAGAGTAAAAGCCAACTCGGAAAGAATGGTTAATACAATCGAGCCAAGAATCAGCCAGAAGATCTTTCTCTCAAATTTCTGCCTGTTAAGCTGCAGCAGGAAAATTGAGGCGAGAAGAATGGCACAGATAATATATTCGCTGAATATTTTAAAAGGGGTAAGTCCACTCCCCTCAACAAAGCATTCCGGAAAGTTTTTCCAGTAGAAGATGCTGGCGACCAGCAAAGCGGTTATCACGGCATAGACGACGAAGACAAGGTTGGCTCTCGGTATCATCCCGCGGCGCAGATAAAAGAAGGCTGTAAGAAGTGTCAGGCTCTCCATGTAGCGCGCGCCGATCCAGAGCTGATTGGCGTAGTAATCGTAATCGACAAACAGCGGCATCCCTTTGTAGGTAAGCGTATGGAGCAGATCAAGAAAGGCGATGAAGAGATAGGCGATACCGACGAAAAGAAGGTACGGATTATGGACATATTTTTTCGAATTCCAGGCAATGACGAATATTGAAAAAGCGACAACAATGCTGAACAGCTCAGCCAGTGTGTGAAAAACGAGATAGTTGATGAAGGTTGTAAAATACAGACCGATAAGGGCGGCAACCGTTACGGAAACATTGAGAACGGATTGAGCGCGGTCGTCGGAAGTGTTTTCCAAGTGTACATGAGTGTTCAGGTCGTTCACCATAGTGATGTGCCGGCAGCGCTTGGTGAGAGGTACCAGGATGTCACTCCAGCAACATCCCTGACTTTTCCGTAAATCTCCCGCAAAGATTCTTCAATTCCTTGTAACCTAGCTTTTTTCGACCGTCCTTTCAAGCAATTTTGGCTTGATGTGTCACCTGGGGGTTTTTGACTTTTTCTCCATAAAAAATTGGGATGCAGATGTTAGAATTGGACATATCAGAGGGTGTTGTTTACTCTAAAAATAGAGAAAATGGGCACACCATTTTTGAATTACATTGAAGGACAAAAATCTGTTCGAAAGCTGCAACCTTAAGATTTAATCTTGCGCAACAGCACCACATGTAGCAACGTTGCTACATACAGGCTCAAAAGGAGGTGCTTTATGACTGTCACAACAATATCCAGTCGTGAATTCAATCAACATATCAGTGAGGCAAAAAAGGCCGCAAATAAAGGCCCGGTATTTATCACCGACAGAGGCCGTCCGGCTCATGTTCTCTTGAGTATGAAAGATTATCAACAGCTTTCCGGTAGCGGGCAGAAGATTGCCGATCTACTGGCCATGCCCGGCATTGAAGACCTTGAATTGGAAATCCCCCGGATATGTGAGGTTCCACGTCCTGCTGAGCTTTCATAATGTTTATTCTGATTACCTCTAAAGATCAGCAAGCCCTATGGGGCAGGATCACTCTTTTCACGGGACGCCATAAACCCTTCCATGGGGGCTTGACTGCAGCCGTCCTGGCTGCAGACACCCGAGAAAAGAGCGACCCTGCCCC
>JAZBNU010000171.1:0-6040 GCA_036350815.1 Desulfopila sp. | reverse complement strand
TGATCAGATAACCAACAGCCCCCATGGGCAGAACCTTGCTATCAATGGCAATGGACCTGCCTGGAGTCAACGGCAGACCGATGCTTCCTCGAGGAGGGGCGCTATCCGCCCAGGCAAAAAAGATATAGCGACGGTTGTGGTGCAGAACACGCCGCAACTCACCTGGGTTATCGCTGAGATACTTCCTGATTGCTGCTGTATCTGCCTCCTGTAAACTGATTTTTTTCTCATCCACCAGGAGCTTGCCTATACTGGAATACTGGTGACCGTTGTTGGCACGGTACTGAAGAGCCCGTTCGGTTCCGTCTGCGAGTCTCACTCTACCTGACCCCTGCACATGAAAAAGAAAGGCCTCAACAGGATCTTGCAAATAGACCAGCTCATATCCCGCCAGCGCATCTGATGTTTCTATCTCCGCCCGTGTCCAGTAAGGCTGAAAAATTCCTTGATCATCAATACGACCGATTTTTTTCTCCCCCGAAGCTCCAGTGTGCTCCAGCAGATCCCGTGGCAGAGCATAGAGAGGATGGACGAAGGGAGGCTCCGCCACAAGACGTCCCTCAACCACCGGCTCATAATATCCGGTAACCAGCATCTCAGCAGAAAGAGAGGTTTGACGTCCACCGGCTTGATAAACGGTAAAATTTTCGCGAATGACCCTGCCCAGCTCAACTGTGGAAAGGTTTCTCTGCAGAAGCTCGGCAAACGTTTTCAGAGAATCGTCAAGCCAGGCGGCACTATAGGATACTCCTCCAATATCTATCTCCTTTTCCTTTTCAAGAGTTGCTGTATACAGCATTTGTTGCTGCAAAGCGTCCTGGAGAGAAACGAGGTCCCCATCATCACTGAACAGAGGCAACTTTTGTGGTATAAAGAGAGTTTGATGCTGCCTGCCACAACCGCTGAAAAGGAGAATCAGGAGGAAAATTGAAAAAACATACCTGAAACAAATGGGAACCACCATAACTCATCTCGGGCTAGACCCGCATATTTCATAAAAAAAATCATAAAAGTTGACATTCCAGATACTTTCATCCCTCTGAAGAACCGGGAGAAACAGCCTTCAGCAAAGAGCGCCGCATAACCTCAACCGGCGCCTGCAGTCCAGTCCACAGTTCAAACTGCGCCACTCCCTGATAGAGCAGCATCTCCAGCCCATTAATAGTGCGGCAGCCGGCCTGCTGTGCATCGAAGAGCAGTCGTGTGGTTAGAGGAGCATAAACAATATCCATAACAATTTTATAGTTTTGAAGAATCACCGGTGGAACCGGACTGGCATCTGGCAAAGGGGCCATGCCGACCGATGTTGCGTTCACGAGGATATCCCCTTGAAGAGCATCCACCTCCCTGAGAGCACACCAGGAACACCCCAAATCTGCAGCCAGTGCGCGGCCATTTGATTCAGTCCGGCTACATACTACCACCAGAGCACCTTGTTCCAAAAGACCAAAACCAATGGCTCTTGCAGCACCGCCGGCACCGAGAAGAATAACCTTTTTGCCTGCAAGATTCATGTGACTGCGCAGTGGACGGACAGCTCCCTGCCAGTCGGTATTGTGGCCGCAAAGCTCTGCTTCTCCCTGGTGGTAACGGCTACGTATGGTGTTTACCGCGCCTATTTTAGCAGCAACTGGATCAATTGTATCAAGATGGGGCAGCACCGCCATCTTGTGTGGTATGGTAACACTGACCCCGTCGATATGCAGTGCCCGGATACCTTGAATGGCAGCCGCGATATCTTCTACCGGAAAGGGCAGATAGACACGATTTTCACCCAGTTCAGCAAAAGCGGCGTTGTGCATGATTGGACTGAGGGAATGATGTACCGGATTACCGATTATTCCATATACTTTCGTGGAACCATTGATATTCATCGTTCACTCTTTATAGATTGGCAAAAATTTTTCGCACTGTTTCTACGGAAAGCTGTCCCGGTGCCGTGGCGTCCCCATCGTCTGCGGAACAATATGTCATATGGCCGCCCAAAGCGGTAGTGGCCAGTCTACTGATCTTGCCGGCCTCTCCCATGCAGAATGCAATCAGAGGGAAATTCATTCGAGCGGCTTCTTCCTGCAACCCGAGAATACGTAAAACATCACAGAAATTATCTGCCATGGTGACTATTTTCCCGATGGCTGCTCCACTCTGCCGCATTTTCTCGAGAATATGGTACAGCTCTTCCCGGCCAGGAGTTTCGATAAAATTGTGCCAGGAACAGATTATCCTGGAGGAAGTTTTCTGAACTGCGGCCACCGCATCATTCACTGCCTGCCAGGATTGCGCTGGTGCCAGAAGTTCAAGGTCGACATACGCCGCATTCTCCTCAATTGCCTGCAGAAGCAGAGTGATTCGATCAGCTTCGGGGCCGCGAAAAAGCCCTCCCTCCCAAGCTGCCCGACAGGTAAAGAGCAGAGGGCGGTCAATCTCTGCTAAAAATGGTGCTACCACGGGATGATCCATGTAATCGAGACGAATCTCAATCACATCTGCCCGCTCACCAACACGAACTGCCTGTGTTACTGTTTCATGCAGGTTTTTGCCGCCGATGCTGACACAGATTTTAGTTTCCATCACGATTCTGATTTTCTTTTTCTGTCCTTTTGGTATTCACAAGGCGAACTCCATAGCTCAACAAAAGTGCAACTACAGCAATATCATCTATAAATCCCGGTCCTAAAATCCAATCAGGAATAAAATCATAAGGAGAGATGAGATACAGCACCGCCAATACGGCCAGCCCTTTACTATACCAGGGAGTATCCCGGCGAGTAAAAACCCTGAAATAGAAGATGGCCCTCTGCAAAGCTCTTACCGGCATAAGGATGAAGCGTCGCAGCAACGACATACTCTAATCCACCCGCAGCGTACCGATGAGATCGCGAATGGAGCGCAGCTTTTCTTCCACCACGAAATCACGAATGCCATCGACGATCTCTTCACTGGCTCGAGGATTGATGAAATTGGCCGTACCAACCTGGATGGCTGTGGCGCCGGCAACAATGAACTCCAGCGCATCTTCAGCAGTATCTATCCCACCTATGCCGATAACGGGAATAGACACCTTCTGAGCCACCTGATACACCATTCGCAGCGCCACCGGCTTTATTGCCGGACCGGACAGGCCGCCAATGACATTTGCCAATGCCGGTTTTCGGGTTGGCAAATCAATCGCCATGCCAATGAGAGTATTTATCAGAGATACCGCATCAGCACCGCCTGCTTCAACCGCTTCGGCTATCACAGCAATGTTGGAGACATTGGGAGAAAGTTTGACAATAACGGGGACATCACTGCGCCGCACCACTGCCTTTGTAACAGCCTCTGCCATCTGAGGATCCGTTCCGAATGCGACACCGCCTTTTTTTACATTCGGACAGGAGATATTGACCTCAATTGCGGCAACTCCTTCCACCCCGCAGAGAGTGTCCGTTATCAGTTCGTACTCCTCTATTGAATCCCCAAGAACATTGACAATCACCGGGATGCCGAGGCCTTTCAAATACTTCATTTTTTCGCTGATAAAACGATGTACACCTACATTTTCCAGTCCGATGGCATTGAGCATTCCACAGGCGGTTTCCACAATTCTCGGTGGTGGATTACCTTTGCGCGGTTCGAGCGAAATCCCTTTGACTATTACCCCCCCTAGTCTATGGAGATTCATCAGATTAGCGAACTCACGGGCGTAACCGAAGGTCCCCGAAGCTGTCATCACCGGGTTCTGCAGACGAAGCTTGCCTATATTTACACGCAGATCCGGATACGGATCCTTTTCTCGTATCATTTCCATGCCAGTTCCTCCGCATTGAAAACGGGTCCCTCATAACAGACATGGACATAATGACCATCTTTTGCCGGAATGTTGCATCCGAGACATGCGCCCATACCGCATGCCATTACGCTTTCCACGGAAACCTGGCACTCCATCTTTTTCACCTGACAATAAATATGAAGCTGTTTCATCATGGCGTCGGGACCGCAGGCATACACCACAGTTTCTCTTGCCAGACTGAGAGTCTGAATCACCTCGGTAACAAACCCCTTCTTACCATAGGAGCCGTCATCGGTAGCCGTCACCAACCGCATCCCTATCTGCTCGAAATCATTAACAAGTGGTTCCACTTCCTGCCTGGTTCTGCCACCGAATATTATATGGTCATTCGCTGAATCTTTTTTGAGAATAGAAATTTTTTTAGCAAGGAAGAGCATCGGTGCTATTCCCATTCCACCGCCTACTAAACAGGCGGGACGATCCTCTCGTATCTCAAAACCATGACCAAGAGGGCCAAAGACGGAGAGGCGCTCACCAACCTTGCTGTGCGCCAGCAAACCGGTTCCTCGTCCTGTAATTTTGAAAAGGATCTGTATTCTGCCGTTTGTGCTGGCCTGATGGATAGAGAACGGGCGACGCAGTATGGGGTCTTTACCAGTCGCCGTACGTATCATTACAAACTGACCCGGCTTGGCACAGGCCGCGATATTTTCAGATTCCAGCGTCAGCCTGATATTATCGGCCGTAAGCTGCTCAAATCGAATTATAGTTGCATTTTCTTGATATTGAGACATATTAGGGTGTATGCGTAGTCGAACTGTAAATAATTATGCCGACACCAGGCCGGCCCAGATATCCTATGGATCTTGAACTATTGCTCTTTCTGTTTTCCTTTCTTTTCGGAGCTGTTGTCGGAAGTTTTCTCAATGTCGTCATTTTGCGGCTTCCTCAGGAAGGCGGCTCCATCGTTTTTCCCGCCTCGCACTGCCCATCCTGCCAAACGCCTCTGGTCTGGTATGAAAACATCCCTCTACTCAGCTTTCTTTTTCTACGTGGTAAATGCGCTCACTGCAAGACAAATATTTCGCTGCAGTATCCTGTGGTCGAATTACTTATGGCCTTGCTGAGCGCCTCGATTTTTACAACATTCGGCTTTACCGTCGCAGGTATGGGCTATTTCATCTTTGCTGCAGCCCTGCTCTGTGTTATCTGGATAGATATCCATCATCAGATTATACCTGATGTTATCAGTCTTCCTGGAATAGTCTTAGGCTTTCTTTTCTCCTTTTTCAACCCGGACATCACCTGGCAAAGCTCACTCATCGGTATTCTTGTCGGAGGCGGTGTGCTTTACGCCATTGCAGTTCTCTACCTTCTTCTTCGAAAACAAGAGGGTATGGGCGGCGGAGATATCAAGTTGCTTGCCATGATCGGAGCTTTTCTCGGCTGGCAGTCCCTGCTCTTTGTGATTTTTTTCAGTTCGTTCAGCGGTGCTCTTGTCGGTATTGGTGCCATGATCAAACAGGGAAAAGGCGGTGCATCACGCATCCCCTTCGGCCCTTTTCTCTCTATCGCCGCTCTCGTTTTCCTTTTTTTCCAGGAACAGATCTTCTATTTTTTCAAGGTGTATATGGAAGGAGGATTTGCCCTGTAAAGCTTCTTTTTACAGTTTTTTCCTTTCCAACCACGCTCACGTATACGCCATTCGACGCAACATTATCTCATGCGGTGTCGATTACTTAAATTCTCAGTGTATTTCCCTTACCACAGTCTCCTGAGCAAAACCATCATCAGAAGTCGTGAATTTTTTCCAGAATTCCTGACCAAGTTGCCTGGCGTAGTCAATCTGTTCTTTACCATGTCCAAACCTGGTATAGTATTTTCTGATCCATGAGCTTTCAGACTCGGGAGAGTATCCGGCAATCTTGAGAAAAACACCAATAGTACGCCATGGCTCTGGACCGGTATGCAAAAAAACAACCGGTTGGAGAAACTCTGCCTTTCTCCTGGAAAGCATGAGACGAAGCTGCAGATAATGAAGCCTCCAGTATCCACGACATGAAATAAATGGGAGCACCTTTCTTTGTGTTAACATTTCACCGTCTCTGTCAAAAAAACTGAGAACGGGACCGCTGGGATTATAGGACCACGTTGGTCCGGCGAGTATAACCAGATCCCAGTTAATACCTGCAGTCGGCTGTACATCTTCAATAGCCACTCTCTTGCGGAAAAAGGTTTCCAACATCATAGCAAGAGTTGAGAAGACCG
>JAZBNU010000170.1:0-31015 GCA_036350815.1 Desulfopila sp. | reverse complement strand
CGTAGAAGTCTGGCCGGTAAGTGCAGGTCATGGGTGCATCGGCTGCACTGAGCCTAATTTCTGGGATACCATGACTCCGTTTTATGAAAGACTGCCACACGTTAAAATACCTGGTGCCGGAATCGTTGCTGATGCTGACAGTATCGGCCGGAAAGTTCTCGGTGTCACCGCTGCAGCGGTTGGTATCCATGCCGCTGTAGGTATCGGCAAACGTCTGGTGAAAGGAAAAAATCAGGACGAAAGTTAGTTTGTCCCTGTTCATACGAAACAATTCGAAGCAATATTAGATCGAAAGCCTCATAAATATCATGAAACGTGCTTTCGATACTATCTCATTTTACGGAGGTTCAACACATGGCTCAACGAATCACCATTGATCCGCTAACCAGGATCGAGGGGCACTTGAGAGTAGACGTGGAAGTTGATGGAGGAGAGATCACCAAAGCGTGGTCATCCGGCCAGATGTTCCGTGGCCTGGAAAATATACTCAAAGGGCGCGATCCCCGTGATGCATGGCTTTTCGTGCAACGCATCTGCGGTGTATGTACAACCGTACACGGACTCGCATCAGTTCGCGCCGTAGAGGATGCGCTAGACCTCGAAATCCCCTTAAATGCTCAATATATCAGAAATATGGTGCAGTCAATCCATGCACTGCATGATCATATCGTTCACTTTTATGCCCTGTCTGCCCTTGACTGGGTCGATGTAGTTTCCGCCCTCGATGCTGATCCTGTTGCCACTTCAAGGCTGGCTGAAACGTTGTCCGATTGGCCGGGAAATAGCGCCAAGCGCTTCCAGGCAGTCAAGGACAAATTGAAAGGTCTGGTTGCAAGCGGCCAGCTTGGCCCTTTTGCCAATGCATACTGGGGCCATTCCGCCATGAAGCTTCCACCGGAAGCAAACCTCATGGCTGTTTCACATTATCTCGAAGCGCTTGACTACCAGAGGAAAGCCACCCAGGCACTTGCCATTATTTCCGGTAAGAATCCTCACATTCAGAACCTGTCTGTCGGCGGCGTAACCTGCGCCATCAACCCAGACAGCGCTAACGCCCTGAATGCTGAAAGACTCTATTATGTCAAGCAGCTGGTAGAAGAAGTACAGGGATTTGTCAATAATGTTTATCTCACCGACGTCGTTGCCGTCGGCGCTCTCTACAAAGAATGGCTGCCTTACGGCGCCGGGGTAACCAACTACCTCGCAGCACCGGACATGTTCCTTGATGCCGCTGGGACCAAGTTTGATCTGCCCGGCGGAACCATCATGGATGGTGATCTCAGCAGCGTCAAGCCTTTCACCAGCATAAGTGATGAATACTTCAAGTCAAATGTTGAAGAATCCATTGCCAGAGCCTGGTACGATGGCGACTGGTCCAAGCATCCATGGGAAGAGGACACCGAACCGAAGTACACCGACTTCCAGGATGAAGGCCGTTACACCTGGTTGAAAGCTCCGCGCTTCCAGGGCAAACCAATGCAGGTTGGTCCTCTGGCACAATTGGTTGTCGGATATGCCCTCGGACATGAAATGACAGTCAAGAATGTTGATGCTGCTCTCGGCAAAATCAGTGCTGTAGCTGGAGTCAATGTCGGGCCGGAAATACTCCATTCCACCATAGGACGTCATGCGGCACGTGCCGTACGAGCCTCCATGATGGCTGAGCTTGCTCTGAAACATTGGGATCTTCTCGTCAACAATATCGCTACTGGAGACCTGGAAATCTTTAATCCTCCGACCTTCCCGAAAGGTGAGCAAAAGGGTGTCGGCGTTCATGAAGCACCTCGCGGGCTGCTCTCTCACTGGATTGTCATTCAAGATGGAAAAATCAAGAACTACCAGTGTGTTGTACCTTCCACCTGGAATGCCGGCCCACGCGACGCCCAGGGCCAGTTAGGTCCCTATGAAGCTTCACTCATGGGGAACCCGATTGCCGATGCAGAAAAACCACTCGAGGTTCTGAGAACCATTCACTCTTTCGACCCATGTATTGCCTGCGCAGTTCATATGCTGGATCCGGAAGGTAAAGAAGTTGTCAAAGTTAAGGCCCTCTAAGTCTGACATGAACCTTTTTTACACGGATCAAACCGCAAGGAGGTAATTATGACGTACGAAAAGAAAAAATGCTGGAGCATATTGCTCCGGCTTTACCACTGGGCATTTGCTCTATCGATCATTTTTCTAGTGGTGACGGGTTTCTATATCAACAACCCCTGGACGAATACCATGCAGGAGGGAAGCATGGGGTGGCCAATGGCGTGGATGAGATTTATCCATTTCGTTGCCGGATATGTCTTCACTGCAGCGGTATTAACCCGGATCTTTCTCTACATTTTCGGTAATGCCCAGGAAAGAATCACAGATGCCCTGCCCGTAACAGGAAGAAATATCAATAATTTTTTCCGGACATTACTGCAGTACAGCTATATCAGCGACCAGCACGATGACAGACTGGGACACAATGTCCTGGCCGGGTTAACCTACGTCATCACCATTCTGGCTGCTGTTTTCCAGCTGGTCAGCGGTTTCTATCTCCTTTTTCCAGAGGTTGTGACCTGGGAAGCCTGGGGAGTAACTATTTTCGCCAGCCAGCAGAATGCCAGGTTTATTCACCATCTTCTTATGTGGTGGTTCATGATCTTTGCCCTGATTCATGTCTATCTGGTAATCTGGAACGATGTAAAGGAGCCGGAAGGATTAGTCTCTTCCATATTTACAGGTGACAAATTCAAGCATAAAAAAGTCTGAAAACAAAGGGGTTGAACTCCGCATTCACGGAATAGTTCAGGGTGTCGGTTTTCGCCCCTTTATTTACAACTTAGCAGCACAGCTTAATATCTCCGGTACTGTAAGTAACAGCAGTACCGGAGTTTTTATTCAGGCCTTTGCCGACCGAGAATCTCTGCAAAGCTTTATCAAGCGTATACAAAGCGATGCTCCTCCACTGGCACGCATCCTGGCCCTGGAAGAAAACGAAATCGACCCCACTCTTTCCTCTCCTGCAGGTTTTCACATTGTGGCCAGCGAATCAGGCCATCACGCCAACACTGCTATTCCCCCGGATATAGCTCTATGTGGCGACTGCCTCAACGAACTCAGCTCGCCTGCCGACAGACGCTACAATTACCCTTTCATCAACTGCACCAACTGCGGCCCCCGCTTCACCATTATCGAAGCCCTCCCCTACGACAGGCCGAAAACCTCAATGAGAGTTTTCCCGATGTGCTCTTCCTGCGAGAAAGAATACAACGACCCTGCCGACAGACGTTTCCATGCACAGCCAAACGCCTGTCCCGAATGCGGCCCGCAAATCAGCTGGCATGATCGTTGCGGAACCCCTATTCCCGGCATCGACCCTGTGGAGGCGGCCATTTCCGCCCTGATCGATGATAGCATTGTTGCTATCCGCGGCCTTGGAGGATTTCATCTGGCTGTTAACGGCTGTAGCGAATCTGCCGTCGACATGCTGCGCCAGCGGAAAATCCGACCAACCAAACCTCTTGCCATCATGGTCAAGGACCTTGCTGCAGTTGAAGCTATCTGTTCACTCTCTCCTGCGGAAGCAGAGGAACTCTCAAGCCCAAGACATCCCATCGTGCTGCTGCATGCACGAAATAGTTCAAAACTTGCTCCAAACCTCAACCCAGGTGTTGGCGATATTGGTGTCATGCTGCCCTACACACCTTTACACCACCTGCTCTTCCGCCACCCGAAATGCCCCGATGCACTGGTCATGACCAGCGGCAACCATAGCGGCCGTCCTATCTGCATATCTAATGAAGCCGCACTTGGACAACTTTCTGAAATAGCAGATTTCTTTCTTCTCCATAACCGTGAGATACACACCCGGGTAGATGACTCGGTCGTCAAATATCTTGAAAACGATTTTGTCATTTTTCGTCGTGCCAGAGGATTCAGTCCCGAGCCGCTTCTGATTTCCCAGAATATAGCCCCAGCTCTCGCCTGCGGCGGCGGTTTGAAGTCAACCTTCTGTCTGGGAAGGGACAACCTCGCTTTTATCAGTCAACATATAGGTGACTTGTTCAACCTTGAGTCGTATGACTTTTATCTTGAATCGGTGAAACATCATCAACAGGTTTTTGAGATTGAGCCGGAATTCTGCGTTCGAGATCTCCACCCGGACTATCTCAGTTCACACTTCGCCGACGAGCAGAATATTCCCGTTTACAGGGTTCAACATCATCACGCTCATGCCGCAGCCGTAATGGCAGAGCATGGAATAACGGAAGCTATCGCCATTGTTCTCGATGGAACCGGCTATGGCCCAGACAAAACTATCTGGGGAGGTGAGATTCTTCTCAGCAGACTCTCTGATTTTGAACGTCTCGGCCATCTGCAGTATCTTCCCCTGCCCGGGGGAGACAAGGCCGCTGAAGAACCATGGAGAATGGCTCTTTCCGCATTATATCAATTATATGGACCTGACTGTCTTAAAGAAAAGTATCTCCCGCCCCTTTTGCGCACCGTTAATAGATCCCAGAGAGAGATCCTGGTAGATATGGTGGAAAATGGCTTTAACGCCCCTCTAACGTCGAGCTGCGGCAGACTGTTCGACGCCATTGCCGCACTGCTCGATCTCCGGTTGCGCAGTGACTTCGAGGGTCACGCCGCCATGGAGCTGGAAAATCTGGCAACCCGTGCTCTCCGGCAGGGTTGGCGAAAACAGCTCGATGACATCATGGCCGCTCATGAGTCATCATTTTTAGCACCCTCATCGGGTAAATGGGAGATTATTTCACAGGAATTTGTTAAGGTAGTAGTGGAAAAACGAACTCAAGGCATTAACATATCCCAGATCGCCCTGGATTTCCACTTCGAGCTGGTCTGTGCCGTATCAACACTCGTCAGCAGACTGGCCACTCAGCATGGTACAGATGTCATAGTCCTTTCCGGCGGTTGCATGCAGAACCGCCTTTTAATGGAAGGCTTTTATCACACTCTGCAAAAGCTCGGCCTGCAGGTATTTACCGGGCGGAAGGTCCCCATCAACGATGGTGGTATTTCTTTCGGCCAGATTATTATAGGAGGTGTACAACATGTGTCTCGCAATACCAATGAGGGTCACCAGAGTCTCAGGCGACCCGGATGATTTTACCACTACCCAGTCCGCAATAGTCGATGCCGACGGCATCAGCAAAGAAATTCGACTTGATGTGGTGGACAGATGGCCCGAAGTGGGCGATTATCTCATTATCCACGCAGGATTTGCTATCCATACTCTGGAAGAAAAAGAGGCAAAAGCCAATATTGAACTGATCCGCAAAATGGCCGAGTCAATGCCGGAAGAGCTCTTGCGTTAAATAAAGGTAACTCCAATGAAGTATATCGACGAATTCCGAGACAGCGCCCTGGCCAAACCACTTCTTGCTGAACTGCAGCGAACGTTCAGCAAACCTCTGCGGGTCATGGAAGTGTGTGGCTCGCATACCATGGCTATATTCCGCAATGGAATCCGCTCTATTCTGCCTGAAGGGTTTGAGCTGATTTCCGGTCCCGGATGTCCTGTCTGCGTTACCTCTGCTCCTCATATGGACGCCTTTATCGCCATGGCCGATCTTCCCGGAGTTCGGGTAGCCATCTTTGGCGACCTTTTCCGGGTCCCCGGTACCAATGGTTCACTGGCCAATGCCGGAAGCCGCGGTGCTCGAATAGACATCGTCTACTCGCCCATGGACGCACTCGACATTGCCGTAGCCAATCCCGACGAACTGGTGGTTTTTCTAGGTGTCGGATTTGAAACAACCACTCCGGGAATAGCCGCCACAATACTGTCGGCAAAAGTTCGTAAAATTGGAAACTTCGCCGTTTTTTCAACTCACAAGGTCATGCCACCGCCGCTCATTGCATTGCTTGATGATCCCAATCTAAAGATTGACGGTCTTCTCTGTCCGGGACATGTGTCCAGCATAATCGGAGCAGGAGCCTACCAGCCACTGGTTGACAAATACGGATTGGCATGCGTCGTCGCCGGTTTTGAAACTACTGATCTGCTCAACGGTCTTATCATGCTGGCCAGACAAATAAATACCGGCAATAGAGCCGTTGAAAACAGCTACGAGAGAGCCGTCACCTGGGAGGGCAATCCCAGGGCTCGAAAAATGGTTGATCAGATTTTTGAACCCACGGATATGGAGTGGCGCGGCCTGGGTGTAATTCCTGACAGCGGCCTGAAAATTCGTGACGCCTATGCTGACTTTGACGCGGAAAAACGTCTCAACATTACGCTGCCGGAGGCTGAGGAAGCAAAAGGGTGCCGCTGCGGGGATATCCTCAAAGGCATAAGCAGTCCTCCTCAATGCCCACTTTTTGACACTCGCTGCACTCCTGCAAATCCTATAGGACCCTGTATGGTATCCAGCGAGGGAACCTGCGCCGCATATCATAAATACGGTAGACCGTGATGTAATTCATCGTAAAATCTAAGCTATCCAGCCAAAGCAGAATTTACCCATTAACCGGAACATATTACATGCCTCATAAATCAATTCTTTTAGATCATGGCAGTGGCGGTATTGCCAGCCAGGACCTTATCAGCAATCTTTTCCTTAAATACCTCGACAGCCCCATACTCCATGGTCTGGAAGACAGTGCCATTCTAGAACATCAACCCGGCAGACTGGCCTTTTCGACCGACAGTTATGTTGTCGATCCCATCTTTTTCCCCGGCGGGGATATTGGAAAACTGGCTGTTCACGGCACCATCAATGACCTGGCCATACGGGGGGCACAACCACTATGCCTGAGCCTGGCGTTAATCCTTGAGGAGGGCATGAACCTCGATGATCTCGAGAAGATTATCGCCTCCATCGCAGACGCGTGCCGTGAGGCGGGAGTACCCATAGTCACTGGAGACACAAAGGTCGTACCTCAGGGAAAAGGAGATAAGATTTTCATCAACACCTCCGGTATCGGTGTTGTCGCTGAAGGTGTCGATATCTCATCACTTAATGCCCGTCCGGGAGACAATATCATTCTCTCAGGGACAATGGGGGATCACGGAATCACCATAATGACCAGAAGAGCCGGGATTGCCATGCAGGGTAAGCTTGAAAGTGATACCATGGCACTACATACAATGGTAGCGAAGCTTATTGCAGAAATCGGTCAGGAACTCCATACCATGCGCGACCCGACTCGCGGGGGCGTGGCCACCTCGCTCAATGAAATTGCGGCCAACAGCAAGCTCAGTATTGAGCTGAAAGAAGAGGATATTCCTGTCACTGGCGAAGTACGGGCCGCCTGCGAAATTCTTGGCCTTGAGCCTCTCTATCTGGCCAACGAAGGCAAATGCCTGGTCGTGGTCAGCCAGAAGGCCACCGAGCAGGCTTTAGCCGTTATGCGAAGCTGCAGAGAGGGCATAAACGCCAGAGTCATCGGCCGGATGAGTGAGGGCAAACCCGGCAGAGTGGTAATTAATACTCCGATAGGCGGATCGCGAGTCATAACCCCTCTTCACGGTGAACCGCTTCCACGAATCTGTTAATCCTTAGGTTATTGGTTATTACTACTCTTATGGACACTATTGAAAAAAAAATCGGCATTATCGGCATAGGAAATCTGATCTGCGGAGACGAGGGTTTTGGCATCCATGCAATCCGTTTCCTTGAAGAAAACTTCATTTTCCCCGAAAACGTCGTCCTCCATGACGCCGGTACAGCCGGAATATATCTCTCTCCCATTCTTGAGGAATGCGACCCTGTTCTTGTTATCGATGTTGTCGATATCGATGCCGAACCCGGTTCAATGCACTATTATAACATGGAGGACATCAAACTTGGCAATATCCAGACCAAGATGTCTCCGCACCAGCTTGGCGTTCTCGAAATCCTTGAAATATGTAAACTCCGTGACGCCGCCCCGGAGTCTGTCGAATTCTACTGCGTAGTGCCGCAGGATCTCGATGCCTCTGTTGAGCTTTCCGAAACTGTGGCACCCCGTGTTTCCGAAATAGCTGATAAAGTTTTGAAGCGTCTGAAAGAACTTGGCATAGAACCGCAGCAGAAGCAACACTAGGATATATAACGCTATGCACGAAATATCACTCGTCCAGGGCCTTTTTGAACAATTGGCAGAGCTGGCGAAACAGAACAGGATGACCCGAATTATCTCGGTAACCATGGATATAGGACCTCTTTCCGGAGTAGTTGAAGACTCCTTCAGATTTGGTTTCGAAATCCTTTCCAGTGAAAACGATCTGGTCCGCGGAGCTCAGCTGATTATTAACACGACAGCTGTAGCCTACAGATGTTCCAACTGTGAGCAAATACAACAACACCCCACCTCTGTTAAACCGGACAGCTGCCCGAAATGCGGCGAAGAAATCCTCTTTGCCGAGGGCGGTGATGAATTGATACTGCAGAAAGTAGAGATGGAATAAACCTTCCCCAAACATGAAAAGGATCTGATTATGTGTGATACATGCGGATGTCCGTCCCCTGCGGACCACTCACATACCAAAACGGTTGATGTACACCAAAGCCTTTTTGCCGCAAATGATGCCATAGCAAAAAGCAACAGAGAGCATTTTGAGGCAATGGGTGCTATTGCCATCAATCTCATCAGTAGCCCTGGTTCCGGTAAAACCACCCTTCTGGAACACACCATTGATGCTCTACGTGATGAATTTAATATAGGCGTCATTGAAGGCGATATCGAAACAGAAAGGGATGCTGACCGCATCAGAGCAAAAGGGGTACCTGTCGTACAACTCACCACAGGAGGAGCCTGTCACCTTGACGCCGCCATGACGCACAAAGGTTTTCACCAGCTACAAAAGGAGCCCGGCGGCGACAAACTGGACATCCTTTTTATAGAAAATGTCGGCAATCTGGTCTGCCCCACCAGTTTCGACCTGGGTGAACATCATCGGATTGTTCTTGTTTCCGTCCCTGAAGGTCCGGATAAACCGGCAAAATACCCTAAGGCGTTCACCAGCTCCGACACTTTTCTCATCACCAAAACGGACCTGTTACCCTATTTTGATTTTTCTGTGGAGGAAGCCGGGGCCGAAGCGCTTCGCCTCAATCCAAAGCTGAAGATTCTTGATTTTTCTGCCACGAGTGGGGAAAAATTTGAAGACTGGCTTACCTATCTGCGTGAGCTGGCAGCTACAGTTAAAAAATAAACAATGACAGTATTGCTCCGCCGGTCCGCTTCCGCAGGAAACGGATGGGGACCGGTTCGAGGTGATACTGGTTTTGTTCTGTACCACAATAGCGCCCGGCCTATATAAATCAGGCTCGCCTGGTTCACATTACTCCAGGAAAAGGTAAATCAGGTTTCTTACCGGTCCTGTGTTTTTCGTATCTCCGCCAGAAGTTCTCTGCCCCCGTTGTCAAGGATATATTGGCCTAATCTTTTGCCGATACCTGCAGCATCTTCAGGGGCACCTTTTTCTTCTTTTTTGAGTATTGTGTGACCGTCAAGTGACGCCAACCCGCCCTGAAGCGTTACTACTCCATCGTTCATCACAGCCAGAGCGAAGGCAGGAATAGAACACCCCCCTTCCATCCTCTTCAGAAAACCCCGTTCAGCAAGGAGACAATTTTCACTTTCCCTGTTGTTGACGCAACACCGTATCTGCGCTTTTTTTGAGGCAGATAGCGTTGCTGCCGCTTCAATGGCAATGCACCCTTGTCCGACCGGTGGAATAAACGTTGTCTCGGGAAATATATGCGCAATCATGTCGGCATAGCCCATCCGTTTTACTCCTGCATAGGCAAGCATCAGGGCATCGCACTGACCGGCACGCATTTTGGCAATTCTGGTTTGTAGATTTCCACGCATGTCAACCGTCTCCAGGTGTGGGTAAAAATGCTTCAACAGTGCAACCCGGCGAACCGAGGATGTGCCTATGCGTAGCGTCTTTCCGGTATCAGAAAGGGAAAAGTCCCGTATCTCACTGACAAGTACATCGTTTACCTGTTCTCTTGCAGTAAACGCAATAAGCTCGAACCCAGCCGGCAGACTCGACTGCATATCCTTGGCACTGTGGACGGCGATGTCGGTGACACCGGAGGCCAGCTGTTCTTCCAGCTCTTCCGTGAAAACTCCTTTGCTGCCTATTTTAGCAATTGTGGTGTTAAGGATTTTATCGCCTTTGGTATCCATGCTGCAAATTTCAGTTGTTATCCCATCAGCCTGCAATGCTCTAGCAACTGTTTCGGTCTGCCACATGGCAAGTTTACTTTTTCGTGTTCCTATTCTTATAGTGGTCATTAATTGAACCTCGGTTAAAAATGAGTATAGTGTAAGTAATAGAGTCAGGGGTTTTTCGGCTGTTCATCCCCAGGCAAACCCATTACCATATTCTCTTTGTTTATGAAAAGCGTCATCTGGTTTCATAGCAAAAATTCACGCAGGCGCAGGTATGTTGCAATCACAATTCCGCTTTCTGCTCTACAATATCCGTTATGCCACGGGACACCATAACGGCTATCATCTCCCCTTACCCTATTCCGGTTTCTTTCGCTCGACCGATGCTCATCTGTCTGAAATAATAGACTTTATTCGCATTCACATGCCGGACGTAATTGGTCTGATAGAGGTAGACTCAGGCTCATATCGTTCCGGCAGATCCTGTCAGGCAGAAAAAATTGCCCAGGCTCTGGGCTACTCCCACGTAGTCGAAACCAAGTATGGGGGCAGGATGCTGACGAACAGAGTTCCTCTTCTCAACAAACAATCCAACGCTATTCTTAGTCGTCGAGCAACCAACAGTCACCGGTTTCACTATTTCAACGAAGGCATAAAACGGCTCGTAATTGAGGCTGAAGTTGATTCCATTGTTTTCTTTGTTGTTCATCTTTCCCTCAAATACCGACACCGTCAGTATCAATTACGCCGCTTGCATCAATTGATAAAAGCAGCTGATAAACCGGTTATTATCGGCGGGGATTTCAATACTTTTCGAGGCAGCGATGAACTCGAGCTGTTTCTTGCCGCTACGGGTCTCAGTAGTGCCAATTTAAGCAATATCCCCTCTCATCCGAGTCATGCGCCGCATCGTCAGATCGATTTTATCCTGCACAGTGAAGAAATCAGTGTCGACCATTTTTTCATCCCAGACATTCAGCTTTCAGACCACTCTCCACTCATTTGCGACTTTACCGTAACACCACTCCCACGAAAGGAATCATGAGCAAAAGGCAGCCTTACTTCAAAAAGAGAACCTTTACCTAACTCGCTCTGTACCATGATTTGCCCGCCATGAGCCTCAACCATGGCACGAACATAATTCAGCCCCAGACCTAATCCTGGACGGCTCCTGCTTCTGTCTCCCCGAAAAAGTCTCTCCCATATTCTCTCAATTTCAGTGGCAGAAATACCTATTCCATTATCCTTGAAAAGGACCGCAACACTCTCCTGACTGCAGAGCGTGGAGATTCTAACATACCCGTTCTCCTTCCCGTATTTTATTGCGTTATCAACCAGGTTAGCCCATACCTGAGTCATCCTTGTCGGATCCGCCATAATGGTTATGTTCGTCTCTCCCTCTATTTCTAAACTGATATTCTTCTCTTCAGCCACATATTCATACAGATTGATAACATCAGCAAGCATATCATCTAATTTCACCGGTTCACGATGCAGACGCATGGTGCCTGATTCGGCCTCAACAACACTCATCATAATACCCAGCATTGCCAGAACTCTTTCAGACTCTTCGAGACAGTCGGAAAGAGCCTCGGCCAACTTCTCACTGTCCCTTTGCTGCAATCCATATTCAGCAACAGATCGCAGTCGTGTCATTGGTGTCCGTAAGTCATGAGCAACATTATCCAGCGATTCCTGCATTTCTTTTATGAGAAATCTGTTCCTTGATATCAGTTTTTCAAGAAGCTGATACATATGATCAAGGTCTGGATTATCACTTTGCACCTCCAGATTCTCTTGCCGGCCTTCAACTATCCGAGCCAGAAAATGTTCAGCTTCTCTGAGAGAGGCGGAACTCTTTCTCCTGCAGAAAAAGGAAAGCCCCGCAGCAACCATAAAAGAGATCACAGTCATAAAAAAAATTGTCTGCCGCAAACGATTATATAAATCCACAATAGCAGGATGACGCATTCCTGCCTGCACTATCAACCCATCGCCCATTTCCGTAGAGCTAATGGTCCAGTCGTGGTTATCCGAATCCCATGGTACGCTGACCCATGAGGCAGAATACTGTGGAGAAATATTCACAATTTCTTCCAGCTCAAAATGCAAAGCACCATTGCCTGAATAAAAATATTGTTGGTTTTCACCTATCAATCTCACAAAAGACAACCCCTGCATACCGCCGCTGCTGCCACCAGAAAGGAGGATGGTGCCTGAGCGCTGCTCCAGATACATCTCTACTCGACCGGTAACATCGTTACGGCAGTAGGCTACCAGCTCCTTTTTCACAAGAAGGAGCACAGAGGCGAGAAAGAGCAGCAAAATTATCGTAAGAGAAAAAAAAAGAACCCAAAACCCGCCTGAAAACAGGCGGGTTTTACCGTTATTTCGAGCGAAGGACATAGCCCATACCTCTGACGGTATGAATCATTTTATGCGGAAAATTTTTGTCGATTTTATTGCGGAGCCGACAGACTAGAACATCAACCACATTTGTCTGTGGATCAAAAGCGTAATCATATACTTTTTCAAGAATGGAGGTTTTGGAAATAACCACGTCCGGATTTCTCATCATATATTGTAAAAGAGCATACTCTTTGGCCGGGAGTTCTATTTTTTGTTCTTCTCGGTATACTTCATGGCGGAGCAGATCCATCTGTAACGGCCCCACATGCAGACTTGTTGCAGCGCTCGCGCTTTTATCACGCCGAATCAGAGCCTGAATTCGGGCAAGCAGTTCACTGAAGGAGAAAGGTTTGACCATATAGTCATCTCCACCAGTCTGCAAACCGTGGATGCGATCATCAACAGACTGCTTCGCACTGAGAATCAGAACAGGGGTCTGAACTCCCCTCTGTCTCATTTTTTCAATTATGGTCAGACCATCAAGACCGGGAAGCATGATATCGACGATTGCCACATCATAGGGCTGGCTCAAAATCAACGACAAGCCCTCTACTCCCTCATACGCCACATCCACTGAGAAACCACTCTCTTTGAGTCCTTTTTCAATGAATGAAGCTATTTTTTTATCGTCTTCCACCAACAACAGCCGCATTGTCTCACCTTACCTAAACCGCACAAAACCCATCAATAGACACCCATAATGCACCTGTCAAAGCATCGCTATGACCGTACCGTTCCTGCCTGTAATACCGCCCTTTACCCGACAGGCCCTCCTGTAGGAAAAGTAATCAACCGAACAGGACGTACAAATAGAGGAAATATGGATGGCATTGTGTCGAACCCCGCTTTTGACCAGTTGTTGAAAGGTTATCTGCCAGAAGTCAAAGTAGTTTTCTTTCACCAGATACCTCCAGAATGACCGTGGCAGCTCTTCACGATAATTAACGAACTCGCTGCAACATGGACCAAGTGAAGGACTCACGCCGGCTTCGAGATCTGCCGGGACACAACCGTATTTGTCCTGCATGACCTGTACTGTTCTCGCGGCAATATTTGCAACACTGCCTCGCCAGCCGCTGTGGATTGCCGCAATAACACGCCGAACAGGGTCATAGAGCAATATTGCCTGGCAATCTGCATGACCTATCATTAAACCCACCCCTGCCCGGTTCGTAACAAGTGCGTCGCAGGCATCGATGATACTGTCTTCATTTATCGCAGCTGTGATGCATACAACGCGGTCCCCATGAACCTGTCCTGCGGAAACGAGATACTCAACGCCAAGGTCTTTTTTTATCTGAGCCCTGTTGCGTCTGACACTTTCCTCATTATCCCCAACGCCGAAACTTATGTTGTTTCCGGCAAAGGGAGCCTGGCTCTGTCCACCATGCCGAGAAACCGTGCCCTGCACAACATCACCATATGTCCGTTTAAAAAGCGGGAGGATATTTTTTTCAGTAGCGGAATTCACCATGGTATTATGTACTCTTGGTCATCGGCGAAATGTCTTACCAATGTCTGATATCCTGGAAGCAACATCCTGCCCGCCTGTTTTCTGGAAAACTCTCCCTGCAGAGCCTGTTAAAATTATTGTAAAACGGCCAGAGCTGCCTCAAAGTCAGGGTCTTGCGCTATTTCAGGAACCTGCTCTGTATACTTCACAACTCCTTCTGTATCAACAATCACAACGGCTCGAGAGAGCAGGCCGGCAAGAGGGCCGGTGGTAATTTCCACTCCAAAGTCTTTGCCGAACTTGGAAGAACGAAAGTTCGATAAAGAAATAACATTCTTCAACCCTTCAGCCTCGCAGAAGCGATTATGGGCAAAAGGCAGATCAGCCGAAACGCAGAGAACAACAGTGTTGCTCAACGATGAGGCGTCAGTATTAAATCTTCGTACGGATGCGGCACATACCGGAGTATCAAGACTCGGGAAAATATTAAAAATGATATTTTTCCCTGCAAAATCAGCCAGACCGCAGTCTGACAGATCGGTTTTGGTAAGGGTAAAACCGGGCACCTTGCTGCCGACGGCTGGTAGCTCCCCTATAGTTTCAATCGGATTACCTTTCAATGAAATAGTGGCCATAAATACATCCTCCTCTACTATAGAAATAGTCTCGCCATTATGGCGACATTCTTCAAAAATTCCACTTAACTTTACAGAAACATCACTGTTTTCCGTTGAGAAAGCCGTTCAGCTTTCATCCCTCAAATGAAACTCTTGTAATTATAGTAATGACTGGATTTTTTTCAAACAAGTGAAGATAAGATTTATCCTCTTGAACAGAATGAAGCGAGAGGTGCAGATGCCGTCTTCTCTTTACTCAAACATTCCGGAAAAAACTTTTGCCAGGTTATTATCAATGACATAGATACATATTTCCTGAGCCCCTCTGCTGGAATACTGATATTTTTTCTGCAGATTTTCAATCATATAGGCAACATCATGGCGGATTTTTTTATCATACGTTCTGAAAGACTCTTTGCCGAAATCCTTGACAGCCATGCGAAAATTCTCATTTTTTAAAAATGGCTCCAGCACTTTTTCTTTCAGCTTATGAACATATTTATCATGCAGATGTTTAAAAAGGTTCGTCTCGGAAATATCAAGATTGTCCCGTAAGATATCCTGCGGCAACGTCACCGAGGTGTACTGTTTTTGAACATCCCTGCGGAAAGTCCCTGCATCGCGGATGTCGCCCAGTAACCTGGACTCGATACGGTGAAAAAACTCATCGCTCACTTCAATTTTTTCACCGGTGAACTTGCAGGTTTCAACAGTGCCAGTCTCGAAATTCACCGCAAACATGTAATTTTTAATGCTGCGGCTTATCTGCTCCTCATTGTAATAATAGAGTGACTCCTTTACCTCTTGCAAAATTGAATAATTATACATTTTCAACAGCGAATTGAGAAAACCCATGGGCAGGATTTCTTTATTCTGCTTGCAATATTTTTTAAAAAACTGCATCAGCATCGACATATCTATCAGCTTATCCTCAGAAGAGTAGTTGGCGAAAAACTCATTAAACATTTTCAGGGAATCCCTGCCGGATAACCCTTTCCAACCGTCCTTTTCCGACTCGGCAATAATCTTCTGCCGTCTTTTGGCTGTTAACCGTTTAAAATCCTCATCTGAAATCCATTTCGGAATGTGACCGGTATAGATCTCCATCTTTAGGAGTTGAAGATTCTCATCACAATAGAGATCGTATTTTCCCGGGTTTCCTATCCAATCGAGCATGGCCTCTGACTGAATGTGCAGCCTGGTAGCAATAATAACTCTGGCAAAATTATGCAAAACTCTGGGAAGAAAACTCTCATCTATATGTTTGCCGAAGGTGTTTCGATATATTTCCACCTCGGTTTTGAGATCGAGTATATAGGGAATGTTGATATATTCTATCCGGTCGGAAAAAGCATGCAGGTCTTTCAACATTTTTTTATCTTCCGGATTCATCAGAGCAAGCAGCAGTGACGTGACATATTCTTCAGTATCTTCGACTTTATGTACTCCATCACTGATAATATTGTGAAGCTCCATTAAACGGTCTGCGTTATGGGACTTGATATCCATCAGAGCATAGATGCCGTCATTGGTTTTGGCATAGGCGGAATAAATATAATTTATATGAGTGGAATCACTGAAATGAGCATCGAGATACTGCTGTACTATTTTATTATGTAACACAGTGGAGCGCAGAGGTTTGTCTCCTGGATTATATACCGAAACCCCCTCGCCAACTCGGCGATTTACCGTGTAGGGCCTGGCATACACCATTTCCAGGACTTTCCGCGGATCATTATGTATGCGCATGAGTGCCTGATACAAAGACAGGCAGATGGTGCAGGGTGAATCGCGGAATACCCATTCGTACCTTTTCTCGGTAAAAAGTTTCCATTTGAACTCTTCGTTGTCCAGCAGATCGTCAAAAAACTGGCGGCGTGCATTTCTGGGAATATGGAGGATAGGGTTGTCATGGCTCGGACAGGCTACCTCAAAGTGGGTTCCGAGGTCGGCTATATTGCCGCCGCAGGCATTGCGCATCTCTTCAGCAAGATCCCCTTTCCCCTCATTTTCAAGATACCATGCCAGCCTGTCCGTCAGAGAGTTGAAAGAATGGACGCCGCCAACAAGATGGTCGCGTTTAAGGCGCCACACGGTTTCGTAGCGCTGCCCTTCTTCAGTGGCCGAATATTCTTCAAATTTGCGCAGCAGGTTATTAAGAAAAGTTGACTTGCCGCTTCCATGGGGACCTTCAAAGATATAGATTTTATTTTGCTGCGCACCAACGGAGAGTGATTCCACATGCCTGACAAGACGGTTGGCAAACAACCTGTCGGCAAAAAAAGGCCTGTCCGAGTTTTCCACAAAAAGCCTGGAACTGTCATAACTTAAATAATTGATGGACTCAGGGTCATCATGATATTCATCCTGCTCAGCTGTGACATAGGTGTTGAACATATCGGCATAAAATTGATAAACATTGCGAAGAATCCATTCCGGATGAAGACTGAGCTTCTCCATAAATTCTTTATAGGAAAGCGTTGGACGCTGTTTCCACTCACTTTCGCTCTGGCGGATATTTTCCAGTGCTTTGGCAACATTCGGCATAATAGTTCATCTTCCTCACAGTATGGAGTAGAGCGGGTGAAATGGATTCAGCCAAGATCCTTCCTGCTCAAAACCCTTTCTTTCATCCTGTAGCGTACCCGGCGCCAGCTGATCTGATCTGCCGCCTTCTCTTTCGTGGCCTGTCCCTCGGCTGCTGACGGTGTTTTCTGCAACTGGGTTTCGTGTGTATCGAGATACACCTGGTTGCCCCACAGGTATTCAATACCGAGAAGAGTACCCTTGATATATTCCTGCACCAGTGGTTTTCCTTCAAAAACATGATTGAGAAGGAGGCTGTTGTCTTCCAGCACACTGATTTCAATCGATGGAGGATGGTAGAGAGAATCAAGCACCATCTGCTTGTACTGCTCCGCGTCTCTGCTTTTGACATAATACTGCCATGTCATACGTTCTTTGTGCAGACGTTTCCCGGTCACAAACAGTTTATGCAGGTCAATGAAGTCCTGGTCGATAAACGAGTTGATAAACATGGAATCGGAACAGTTTTCCCGTACATGAAAAATTAAATCCCGGCCGCCCTGTGTTTTATCATCAAAAGCATCACGGAGTTCTTTATCTTTAAGGTAGCGAAAAGCTCTTGAAATTTTACCTTTGTTGCCGAGGTCTTCTATATAGGAGAACAAACGCATTCCCAGTGCATATGGGTTGAGTCCAACTCTGGGCATCGCGCAAACTTTGGCATTAACGACGGCAAAATCCACCTCATGCCCATTGATACGGTCGTCATTAAGGAAAAGTTCCTCATGCCAATAGCTGGCCCAGCCTTCATTAAGAATTTTAGTTCTGATCTGCGGCTGAAAATAGAGGGAAGTTGTACGGACCGCTTCAAGAATCATCAGCATCCAGCGATTTTTTTCCTTATTGAGAAAATCAGACTTGTCCATAAGAAACTGAAACAGATCCAACCTGCCGCGAAGTTTGGTGTCTTTAAGATACTTGTTATAGAGGGACTCAAACTCAGCATACTTCACCTGAATACCTTCAATAAAGCGATCTTCTGCTTCATTCGGGTTTTCTCTTACCATAGCGTTGTAGCGCTCAATCTCTTTAACATAGGCTGCAACTGGAACCTTGCTGTCGCCCTGGAGGAAAATATCGAAATAATAGTCTAGCCTGTTTAACTTGCGTCCTTTCACCGGACCTGAAAATCTGGCCAGCTCGCCATGATATCCAACCAGATTATCAATTGCCCTTGCAAATTCAATAACATAGTCCACCCAACGGCCTTTTTCAGAACGCAGCTTGGCAATCATCCTCTTGTCGGAAAGGGCTCTGGAAACGAAGTCATAGTCCCAGGTATGACGAAAATAGAGGTTATTCTGAAAAAAATCGATGTGGCCGATGACGTGATAAAAAATCATCACATTGAGCCAGTCGGGATTATTGTCATTATAAAATGAAATGGCCGGCCTGGTATTGATAACCGTCTCGTAGGGATTGCCGGGATAGAGCTCATACCGCCCTTTCTCTTTCAACACTTCTACATCCTGAACCCAGTAATCATAGAGAGTAGGAATCATGTTTTTGGGTGACAATTCGAGCAGGTCTCGATTGGTGACGATGTACTCCAGGCTTTCATCCTGAAAGCTCAGTCCCATCTCACGGGCTCGCTCCTTGCAGCCCTCCATTATTCTTTTGGCATGCTGGCTGATCAGTTCCATCGCGATCGTCCTCTACCCGTTTTGTATCGAGAGTTCATCTCCCGGAAGCCTCTCTTGCCAACAGCGCCCCTCCAAGAGATACATTTCAGGAAGTCAAACGCCGTATCCCTTCAATGAGACGTGGTTCATCACTGTCTTTTTTCATGACATCAAGCCGAAGAAGGTCTTTTTTTTCTTCCAGAAGACCAGAATTCTTCAGATATTTTTCCACCTCAGTTCCGCCGCTGATGCCATAGCCATTTTCGGCAATAGTGATGCCTACCCGGTTAGCGTACACCAGCATTTTTTCCAGCTCAGGAATAGTTTCCTTTCCGCTCGTATCCCAGTCATCCCCATCGGTACCGTGAAAAACATAAATATTGTAATCCCGTACCAGATTTTCTTCGGCGACGATTTCATTCACAAGTCTGTAGGCTGATGCCACCTGCGTTCCCCCGGCTACACGGAGGTTATAGTAGATGTGAAAATTTTCTACTTCCCTGGCTTCTGTGTCATGAAGAATGAAGCGTGTCTTAATCTGCTTTTCATACTGATAGGTCAGCCAGGAGTAAATAAGTACATGCTGGGTAACCACCATTTCCGTGGGATTGCCGTGCATGGAACCGGAATAGTCCCGCACAAAGAAGACCACTGCCTGAGACTCATAATCTTTTTCCCGCGACAGTATTTTATAAATACGGTCCGCAGGCGAAATGAGAAGCCTCTCAGGATCAATCTTCTGCCCCGCCTGAACACGACCCAGACCGATATTGGTCTTGAGGATGGCTCTCAGGGTTGCTTTTTTATCAATTATCTGACCAAAACCTCTGTTACGATCGGTCAGATCATAGGTATAACGGGTCAGAGATCGTTTTTTCCCTTTGTCTTTCAGATTGGGAAGCTGAAACTGTTCCGTGAGAACTCGGCCCATATCATACGCATTGGTATCAGCCTCATGAGTCCCTCCATTTCCCTGTCCGGCACCTCCTTCACCTTCCTGCTCCTGTCGAATGGGCTGCTCGCCGATAACCTCGCCTTCTTCTCCATCACCACTCCCACCTTCTCCTTCGCTCTCTTCGTCACTCTCCCGGATCCGATCATGGAGGAGCTTTTCTTCCACTGTCGTCGGCACCACCACTACCTTGGCATCGCCATTCTGACTCGGCTTAATCATTTTGCCTATACGAATCTTGCGTGGAAAACCGTCTTTTTCCCGTTGTGTATCCCTGCTTATAAGGTCGTCGAGGGTCTGTGAAGAATACGCCGCCATCTTCATTACAGCCCCCTGCTGCAGAATATGGAGGTCATCATAATCCCACAAACGCATTTCCGGTGAAATCAATTCACAGCAGGCATCCCCATGCTCCTCAAGAAGTCGAAGCTCGATCTCTATGATGCGCTTCTCCGCAGAGGACAAATTTTCATCCTGCAGTTTCCGGTACAGTTTCTCAAGATTGGGTTTCATATCTCTCCCGTCCGGCGCGCCTGTTCCCTGTTTATAGAGCAGCGTGATTGTTTCTCAACTGAGATCATCTGCTTTTCACCAACAGTGCCTGAATTGCTGACGTAAAACACTTTTCCACCTATCTGTCCAAAACTTCTGAGAGCTTCAATCCAACAATGACAAATGATCAACCGTAGAAAAGTCACAGCATCTTCGGATTAATTTTCATCTTCCTGGGTACAGAAATACTCTATGGTTTTCTGGGCACAGGTCCGGCAGTAGTTCAACTTGTTAAGCATGGTGTCGACCATGCGGTCATAAAGCTTCTGATTCTCTTCGTTGGTCCTGTTGGCCAGAGCCCCTATCAGGCTGCCCGCTCCGGCAATATCTGATTTCAGCCGGACATCAGTGACCGCTTTGACCAGCTCAAGGTTATCCATAAAATCGTAATTCGGGTCCACGGAAATTTTCTGGCCGTAGATTTTCCTGATGGAAGTCCGGAAAGTCTCTTTCTGTTCCTTGGTTTTCAATCCCAATCGGTCTTCTACGGAATCAATGTAGCGTTCATCTATCTTGAGCGCCTGCAATTCACCTGTTTGCGGATTTTTGTATTTCCACATTTTATCAGGACCGAGATTCTCAGCGTCGATACCGATGATCATATTGACATAGTGCATGACATCCTTGCGAATGGCCAATGGTTCATCCATGTATGCATTGAACATCTCAGTCATTATTCTTTCTCGATAAAGCCCTTTGGCAATTTTTAGATCTTCGAGAAACTTGGCACGATCGTTGGCCTCGGAAACATAGTCGAGTATCACCCGCTCCAGAGCGTGGAAGACATCATAGGCAAACATACAGCAGCCCTCATTGGTCTCCGAGCTCTCCAGGAGGAGCTGAATGGAACGGCCGAGATTCCTTTGCCCCAGCCCTTTCTGGCCAAAACGTTTGGTGATATCGGGATCCTGGTTCAGAGTATCAATAACCTCAGAGAGGGTTTTGATACTTTTCTCACCAGCAACTTCTCCCGAGGCCAGTTTCATAGTTTCTATGGTCGTAAGCTTTTCACTGCGCGGCAGCCGGGTCAGCACCGCGGCGATGGATGCGGCATAGTTCAGGTTTGGGTCCTGATGCATGGCATCACCGGTAAGGGTAGACTTGGCCTCGTTACCGATGGCATACGCCGTCAGATGACGCTGCAGCTTATAGTTGGTATTGTGGGCCACATAGCAGATACGACAGCGATCAACAATGGGAGCCTCTTCTTTTTCTGCCAGAAAGCGATTGAATTCCGAGTTATTGCTGGTTGCAATAATAAGTGTATCTATCGGCCATTTATATCCGTCAATCTCAATGGTTCTGTTCTGAATAATACCGAGATAGACCTGGACCAGATCCTTTTTGTTTTTATATATTTCATCGCTGAAATGAATACCTCCGCCGGCTACTCTTGCCAGGGCTCCACGGCGCAGGTCAAATCGATACGGGTTGTTGGTATCGGTTATATGGAGCAGTCTTTGAATGGACTCTTCTCCTAAAAGATCGACCGCGGAGGATGTTATTTTGTCCTTGGCCGGGTATTTGCCCGTAACGGTGCCGAGGCTCTCAATCAACGGCACCGGTATGATCTCAATGAACTTGAGCATGTCCTCTATCTTGCCGCTGGTATGGTTCCTTATATCACTCCAGATATAGGCTGAACATGCGCCAAGAGGTCGATAATTTTCATACCATTTTTCCATCTGTCCATCTGTAACCCGATATCTTCTTGCCAGATAGTTTTGTGACTCATCTATGGTTTCATGGAGATTCATGGCAAGAACCATCGGATCTTCATACGTCTGCGATTCAATACTTCTGATACTCCCGTAATTCCCGATCTCATCAAGGCCCGTAAATCTGAAAGAAAACTTTCTATTAGCAGGCTGCTGAAGGAAATTTCTGTACATGGCGCAGATATACTCAACCAGATAAGTTTTACCGTTGCCAGGTTCACCAACCAGAACAAAGGCCATCTCTTTGGACGACCCTCCTTCAGCTGCATCTTTAACAAAGGAAACAAAGGAGTTTATCTCATCATACATGCCTATAATATGTTTTTTCCCCTCCCGGAACACGGTAAAATCAAAGGTTGTTTTCCCATTTACCAGTACCTTGTCGATTTTACCCTTGAGGATCATGCGGGAAACACTCTGGAAGGCATTTTCAAAAACTCTCTCGCCCTTTTTCACGGCGGTAAGGTGATGATGAAGCGTCATGTTTTTAGGTGATGCCATTTGAGCCTCCTTAAGCAGCTAAAGTTAAGGCGATGCCGCAAGTGATCTTTTTGCTGAGTATTCTCGTAGTAATTCAGGTGCTGATCTCAACCGAGACTATCTAATCAGCATCCTGCACAGTGCTGTATGTCGTTACTCCGCATGCAGCCCTACTTCTATGATCCCAGAAACCGCGACGGTATTCAAATTTTTTTCCTGTTTGTGTCTTTTTACCTCTCCTCCACTTCACTGGAAAAAGTTTCTCTTTTTACAGATTTTGAAGCATCCATGTGGTATACGTTGAACTGTACAATTATCCGCATCAGCAAACACCATTCAGCATTCCAGTTGATATCTTCTGGGATGAAATTTGTTATCAAACAGAGAGGAAAAATGAGCATCGCTCATTGAGGAGAAAAAAATGAAAAAACCTGTGCAGACAGCGAAAGCCCCTGCGGCCATTGGCCCCTACTCACAAGGTATTATCGCGGGAAATCTTCTGTTTATTTCCGGCCAGCTGCCACTCGACCCGGAAAAGGGCAAACTTGTTGACGGCACCATGACGGAACAGACGAAACAGGTCCTCAAAAACATGACAGCTGTAGTGGAAGAAGCTGGAGGAAAACTCTCAGATGTAGTGAAAACTACTATTTTCTTGAAGGATTTAAAAGACTTCAGTGAAGTCAATGCGGCCTATGCCGACTTTTTTACTGATTGTCCACCCGCCCGATCAACGATTCAGGTTGCCGCTTTACCACTTGATGCCAGCATAGAGATAGAAGCCATAGTATCGTTGCCCTGAAAGAGCGTTGTCCTCCAGCAGGCCTCTGATGACATGATTGGCTCAGCTTCCTCTGAAATACGCAGAGGGCCGCACATCAGCGGCTCTCTTCATTATTTATTCTCAAGGCACCAACTATAGGCATTCTGGAACATGCGCAGCCAGGGCGAAACCTCCAGGTGTCGCATCTCCATGGGAAGATAGTGGGCCTGCCAAGGCAGGAAGACCCTTTCCGGATGTGGCATCAGCGCCAGATGACGCCCATCCTCAGAACAGAGTCCGGCAATTCCCCTGGTAGATCCATTGGGGTTAAAGGGATAGGCTTCCGTAGCCTTCTGCTGATCGTCGACATACACAACAGGGGCCATTCCCTGGCTTTCCACCTTATCCAGAACATGTAAATCGGGAAAAAGCAGACGTCCTTCACCATGATCAACATGGATACCAAAAACGAGGTTCTCCATGCCCTGAAACATCATGGCCTGGGACGCCTTGATTTTGACAGTCGACCACCGGGATTCAAACCGGCCTGAGCGATTCCGCACAAAGCGCGGCTGTTCAGCAGCTGCAAGCCCACGCCAGGGAACCCATCCCAGCAGACTAAAAAGCTGGCAGCCGTTACACACTCCCAGGCTGAACGTATCACTGCGGCTGTAAAAGTCATCAAACATCGCTTTAATCCGTTCATTGAACAATATGGTGGCAGCCCAACCTTTGGCCGATTCCGGCACATCCGCATAAGAAAAGCCGCCTACAGCAGCAATACCTCGAAAATCATCAAGGTTTATCCGCTTTTCAAGCAAGTCGGTCATACAGACATCCCATGGTTCAAAACCGGCACTGAAAAAGGCTGAGGTCATCTCTCTATCGGAGTTGGAACCCTCATCCCGCAATATAGCTACTTTAGGCTTGTCTTTCTGCTGCAGAATTTTTGCCGGGGTCTGAACCGGCGTAAAGCTGAGATGATACGTCGGCCCCAGTCGCTGGAAGATGTTCCTTTTTTCTTCATCGGCACAGTCGGGATTCATCTGAAGCCGTTCCAGCTGATAACTGGTTTCTTCCCAAACCTGCCTGAGAACAAACATATTTTCGCTAAGAACAACCTCATTATTGTAATGCACCATGATCTGCGGTTCCACCGTTGAGCGGCCGATCTCCTCATAGATTATACCCGCAATATCAAATGCGTACTTGACCTCCTCCAGCGTATCTTCGCGTATTTCGAGTACGATACCGAGCTCTTCTGAGAAAAGCGATGCAATAGCCGATTCCCACCCCTTGACATTGACCTTCAAGCCGCAGTTGCCTCCGAAGGCCATCTCGAGCAGGGTAACGATCAAACCACCGTCACTTCTGTCATGGCCAGCCAGAATAAGATCCTTGTCAATGAGTCCCTGTACCGTTTCGAAGCATTTCCTTATCAGCCACGGATCCCGCATATCAGGAACCACGTAGCCTATCTGTCCCTGGGTCTGGGCAAAAGCGGAGCCGCCCAGCCGGTTATAGTCTTTACTCAAATTGATAAACAACAGTACAGAGCCTGGTTCTTTTATCTCTGGTGTCACGACTTTCGTGATATCCGGCATGGCTGCATAGAGTGAAACAACCAGCTCCCGCGGTGACTTAACCGTCTTGCCGTCCACCATGGTGGCCATGGAGAGGCTGTCTTTTCCTCCATCCACGGCAATGCCGAGACTGATCATTACATCCCTGGTCGCTTTAACGGCATCATAGATTGCCGCACCTTCTCCTTCAAGCTTGGGAGCCCACATCCAGTTGGCTGAACATTTGACCTGATCCAGATCTGCAATTCTGGCCCACATAAGATTGGTCAGAGCCTCACCGACGGCCATACGGGCACCGGCAGCAGGATCGACAAGCATTTTTATGGGCTGCTCACCTATTGCAGTTGCGGCACCGGTTTTTCCAAAATGGCTTTGAGCCACCACTGCGACATTGCTCAATGGCAGCTGCAGAGGCCCGCAGCATTGCTGCTGAGCTATAAGGCCCGTTACAGCCCGGTCAACTTTGTTGGTGAGGAAACGTTTTGATCCTACCGATACCAGACGAAGAACATTGTCCAGAGCTTCCCGTACGGGCAGTTTTCCATCAAATATCAACGGCACATGCTCCGGGTCAACATGTCTGTCAACAAACACTTTCTGGGGAATATTGCCGAGCAGCTCGTTGAGATCGATATCCACAGGCGTAGTATTGTCCCAGGAGTCGCGAAGGACGAAACGCAGATTTCCGGTAACTTCTCCAAGCACTTCACAGGCAACTTTTTCCCGGGCACATATCTGTTTAAACTTCTCGATATTTTCCGGGCGGATAAGAAATCCGGTTCGCTCCTGGTATTCTGCCACATAAATCTCAAGAACAGACATGGTGGGATCGCCGACCCTGATCTGACGAATATCAACCCAGCCTCCTGAGTCCTCCACCAGTTCCTTGAGAACATTTGCCGGACCGCCCGCCCCCTGATCATGAATAACATCTATGATGCTGTGATCTCCCATCTCATTACAGGCGCGGATAACCCGGTTCATCTTCTGTTCCATCTCAGCATCGCCGCGCTGTACTGCATCAAAATCGAGATCGGAAACATTTTCTCCCTGCAGCATGCTTGAAGCCGCACCTCCGCCAAAACCAACCCTGTAAGCGGGGCCCCCTACCTGGACAATGAGCATGCCCTTTTTCTGGGATGCTTTTTCGATATGCCTGTGATCAATCTGCCCAATGCCTCCTGTAAACATTATGGGTTTTAAAAATGCCCACCGTTCACCATTGTCGAGCTGCATATCAAAAGACCTGGTAAAACCCTGAATGAGCGGTTCACCAAATTTGTTGCCGTAGTCGGAGGCACCGTTGCTGGCCTCAATCTCTATCTCCAGAGGAGAGGCAAGATTCTCGGGCCTGGGATACTTGTTCTCCCAGCTCAAGGGATATCCCGGTATATTCAAATCACCAACACAATATCCTGCTGTCCCGGCTATGACAAACCCACCTCGCCCAGTCCCTTGAACATCGCGGATTCTTCCCCCTGTCCCCGTTTCAGCGCCGGGAAAGGGCGCCACTCCTGTGGGAAAGTTATGTGTTTCAGCTGTCAGCAGGATATCATAGCACACTTTTTTCTCGGAAAAGGGCGCAGGCTCTCCCGGGCGAGAGGGTAAAAGCGTTGTGATTTCAAAACCGGCGATCACACTCGAATTATCCTTGAAAGCGACCACCGATCCCTTGGGATTGGCCTTGAGAGTATCGGTAACCATATCAAAGAGGGTCACTTCTCTACTTTTACCGTCGATAATCTGTTTGCCTTTAAAAAATCCGTGGCGGGAATGCTCGGAATTGGCATTGTTCAGGTCCATGATTTCAACGATGGTGGGATTGCGGCCCTGCTTTTTAACAAAATAATCGTAATAGAAATTTCTATCCCATTCATCCATGGAAATGCCTGGAATCTCCTCAAGAGCAGCAGGCCCCTTCCCCAGCATATCCACTTCGTACACCGGCTCCGGCACAACACCTGTAGCAAAGCTTTTCAGAGGTTCAGGATAGTGACATTCGGTCATTCGGTCATGATTTGCGGTAATAAAGTCATCTATAGAACAGTCCTGCGGAACAATATATCGCCGCGATCGTTCCACCCGGGTAATACTGTGTAATCCAATGGAATGACAGATCGACACCATATTGGATGACCAGGCTGTTGCAAAATTAAGACGAGGTCCCACTTCGACCACACGATCTCCCTGCAGAAGAGGACTGGTTGAGACAGTCTCCTTGAGAAAACCGTCTGCCAGGATGAGCCGCAGGCAGTCCATTTCCCTTTCACTCAGCAGTGTATCTGACTCTACATTAAAACAATAAGCTTTTGTTTCATCAATGGCTCTATAGAGCTGCACAACGGTTGAACCCATGGTTTTATCCTTTATCTTCTCTGCTGTCTACCCGATGAATACCACCGGTATGGGGAAAACTGATGAAAACTTGCGATACAGGCGAAGGCTGCATCGACTCAATGCCTGTGGCACAGGCATTTAACCACAAACTCCCTGCTTCGTAAAGTATGACTGACGTTTCTGCAGTAAATGATACAGGGCAGCGACCGAATTTTCCTAGAAACAAAACGGTTTATCAGACCCGGTGCAGCAGTCCTTTGCGCATCTCTATCAGGTTTTGCCGCGAGAAAGACACATCCGCTCGAGTTCGGGGCCGATTTCACTCCAGTCGGCGCAGGGCCGTGCAAACCCTTTAGGAAATATCAGAGGACAGCCAAAGGCGAGATCATCAACATAGACATCGGCGTTCACCTTGGGACTCACTGTCCAGCTCTTTTGCGTTGGATTCTCATTCACACCATAAAGCTCAACGCCCTCTTTACGAAGATATTCCAGAGCTTCCGACAGGGCTGTTGTAAAAAGAGCACTGTCAGAGCGCATAGTATAAAGTATCAGCTTTGCTCCATACTTGTTCAATCTTTTCATCCACTTAATTGCACCAGGAACCGGTGCTCCTATTTCTGGAAACCGGTGATCTACAATGGTTCCGTCAAAATCCACACATATTATCATACGTACTCCATAGAGCTATCGGCACATCTGCAGCTGCCGGGCGGTGATATCGGCAAGAGCAATGATTATCGCAATAACCACTTTCATCAAATCTTGATAACGGGTATATACCGTCATTGAGTGACAATCGAAACATACTGAGCCGATCTATTCTGATGCCAATACCTGTCAAGTAACAATGATCACGCAACAGACACAGCTTACCCCTGACTCTCTTCTTTTTATTTATTACCTCAACGGTAGAATAGCAAAAGGTGAGAAAATTGTTAATGAAAACTATCTGGGAACGTGGGAGGAAGATGGTTTTTCTTTTGTTTTCTTTCTTCAGCCTGCCCCAGATACCGTTACTGCTCTGTTGTCCCAGGTCCCAGGACTTGAACTGCTCGACATCTATGAAATGACCTACGAACAATGGCAGGGCGGAACCATAGAGCCACTCCGGATCGGCGGCTTCCTGCTCACTCCTCCATGGCATCCCGCCCCTGAAGAAGAAAACAGTGCAGTAATTACACTTGATCCCGGGGTAGTATTCGGCAACGGCCTGCACCCTACTACCCAGGATTGTCTCCAGGCCATCGAAATTACCTGTTTCGGAGGTAAAGTTGAAACAATGCTTGATCTCGGTTGCGGCACCGGCGTTCTTGCTCTTGCCGCCGTGAAATGCGGTTGCCAAAAGGCATTGGCTATCGATTATAATTTTCTCGCCTGTACAACTGCCCGCAAAAATATTGCACTCAACAATGCTGAAGATCGGATACTCGCCATCAACAGCCAGGCACAACTCTATACTGATGTAGCTTCAGATCTGCTGGTCGCCAATATTCATTATGATGTCATGAAGGAAATAATCCGTTCCGAAGGTTTTCTCAAACAGAAGTGGTTTGTGCTCTCCGGCCTCCTGGGCAGTGAGGTTTTGAAAGTAGAACAACATCTTGCAGCGCTGCCGGTACTTATCCTGCAAAGATGGACACAGAACGGCACCTGGCACACCCTTTTAGGAATAACAGCATCAAAGTAAACCATGCTGAAGGTATCAGACGGACATGGACCATTAAGACCGGTTTCCTGCTGCAGGTGCTCTTTTTACAGGAGCCACCTTCAATACCTGTACTCGAGTCCATCAGGCAGAGCAGCTGCGAAATTCAGAAAAAGAGGAAAGGCAAAGGAGGTCACTCTCCTTCCCCCTTTGAGGCGTGACAACAAAATACTGCACTTTCAATTCATGATGGACTCGTAAAAAGCTCGATCTACGTCGTTGTAGATCTGAAACGGCGAATCGCCGTTTCAGATACTACGCCTAGTATGTCAAGCTTTCTCGAAGTCTGCGCTTATCGCAGAGCCCATCCAAGTGCCTTCAATGACTTTTTACAAAATTATCAATTCATTACATATGGCACGAATCTGGTGTCTTTGACCGTCACCATCGTAAAAGCGTCTATCCCAAGACCACTATGATCTTCCGGGGAGAAATTGAATTCCCCCGCAGTACCAAAATAACCGGTCATCCGCTCTATGGCATCACGCACCTTGAGTTTATCAGGACCAACTTCTGCGATGGCCCGGGTCAAAATCATCAAAGCATCGTATGAATGCCCGCCAAAAGTTGAAGCTGCTTCACCAAATTTTTTTTCGTAGCCGTTTTTATAATGCATCAGGAAATCCTTTTCTTTGCTGTCAGGCAAAGATTCCGCTACGATCAGCCTGCTCGCCGGGAAAATGATACCTTCCGCGGCAGCGCCTGCTGCCTCAACATATTTTATATTGGCAAATCCATGACTTTGGAAAAGAGGGACATCCCAACCCACCTGACGTATGTTCTTTGCTATTATTGACTGCGCTGGAACTATCGACCAGTTAATAACGGCCTCGACATCCTGGTTGGCTTTAATTTTGACCACAATGGCGCTGAGATCTGTAGCCTGCCCATCGTAAACTTCGCTTTCCACCAGCTCGATGCCGTATTCCGGAGCTATCTCGGTCAACTGCTGCTTGCCGGCCTTACCAAATCCTGTATTACCTGTCAGCACGGCCACCTTGGAGATTCCCATCTCGTTCATGGTCATGAATATCTTGCGAGCAGCAAGAGAGTCACTTGGGGCCGTTTTAAAAACAAAAGGTGCCACCGGGTTGACAATCAATTCTGCTGAGGCGCAGGATATCAGAATAGTTTGATTTGAATCACACAGCTTCTTTATCTTAAAAGTTTCTCCACTGGTTGATGGTCCAATGATGGCAAAAACTTTTTCTTCCTCTATGAGCTGCTTCGCGAAAGAAACCGCCTTTTCTGAACTGCCCCCACTGTCTTTGATAATAAGTTCAATGGTATGTCCCCCGGCAAGCCCTTTTGAGTTCACCTCTTCAAGCAGCATCTTTAAAGAACGAACCGCAGGACCGCCAAGGAACGATGCTGGACCTGTAGCCGCCAGTATTGCACCAACTTTAATAGTGTCCGCCCGCGAATATGCAGGTCCCAGCAACAGAATCACCGTCATTGCCAGCATGGAAAGGCTACGCAACATCCATTTGTTCATGTTAATCATCCATCATCCTCCCTTGTTTAAAAGTTGCACGAAGAGCATTCAGCCCGATACCTACAATGACTATTCACCCTCGTTTTCTTGTCTTTTCCGCGTATGAATTTTCAGACAAAATAGTAGCTTTCTCTTTCTGTAAAACAGACTCCTGCCTGAATACCCGCCGCCATTCAAGAAGTGTACTCTCTGCCAAAATTTACAATCAGCTTTAAATAATTAATCTGATTACGTATAATCCTCAGCCATGATCTCTTTATCCTGGAGACAGATCGGAGTCTGCGCTTACCTTAATTTTTCTAGGAAAGACTGAGGGGACCGATTTTTTTTCACGTTGTTTTGTGAAAATGAATCTGTCTCCCGGATTCAAGAAGAAAAATAAAATCAGTCCCCTAGCTGCCGAGTCACTGGCAGCCCATGCGATTTGGCTGAGCTTCGTACGTAATCAGAATAATTAATGGAGCAATAGAATTACACAACTTTTGAAAATATTACAAATACTGGATGAGTAGCAGGATATTTTCCATACTGGATAACCAAAAATCTCATCACAGAAACCATCCGCGTCCCCCTCTGCTCACCACAAAGTGCGCAACTATTGTAACACCTGAGGGGAAAAATTTG
>JAZBNU010000169.1:0-10434 GCA_036350815.1 Desulfopila sp. | reverse complement strand
GGACGCCATAAAACCTTCCATGGGGGCTTGACTGCAGCCGTCCTGGCTGCAGACACCCGAGAAAAGAGCGACCCTGCCCCCTTAAAATCACGATGCTGAGTTTCAGGGGTAATCAGGTTTGTTTTTTCAAGAACCATGACAAAGATATCATAGTGTGGAGGAAACGGTTGTCCTGACCCGATGTCGGCCCGATATATCCCGAAACCGTGGGGATGTAACCCGCTGTCTAATGACAACAGCCATTGCGGTTCATAGAATGGCTGTACGAGAGGAAAATGTTCTCTTGTGTGGTCAACATGCGAGGGGGTGCTATGGAAGCGATTCGACTAGAGGGAAAAAACAGTATTTTCTGCGAGGTAAGAGGAAGAGGGATGTATAGGACACAGCGTTTTCTTCTGTTTTTGTTCCTAGTCCTGCTCCAGGTGAATTCAGCAGTGGCAGGGACAGAAAGATTTATTCTCGATTATGGTGACGCTCACTTTGGAGGATATCGAGGCGAAGTTGAGATATATTTAAAAAAAGCTTTGCAGGAAAATGTTACTGAGGTAAATGTCGCGCAATATCTCCTTCGCAGGGTAGTAGTAGTAGCTCGGGCTAAACACGGTAGAGGTACTGCACAGTTGCGTATTGGTCCTGAAATGACCAGAGCAGTTGATGTGGGCCAAGATGCTTTCACCATCATTTCTCTTGAAAATCCTTTTAAAGAGAGCTGGGGGCCCTGGCGTCTTCTTCTGAGTGGCAATATTGTTCTCCGGGAGGTAACGCTGGTAGTGGAAAGAAGAGAGATGGCAAAGTAGGCAATGGCGGCCGTCTCAGTGATATGCCGCCTCAGCCGGTTCATTCCTCTGTACTCTTTGTATTTGAGGAAAAGGACAACCTGGTGAACAAGAACAGATTCTGGTTGCGGATGCTGTTGACAGATGCTGCATACGAGTTAGAGTTCAAAAGGGATAACAGGCAATTATATAGCATCAGAGGTTTTTACTAATGATTCACTTATGGAGGAACAGATGAAATGGATAACTTTTATGTTGGTTGGAATGATGGCTTTACTGGCCGCATCCTGTGCTAATGTCGACATGAACAAAGGGCAGCAGGGAGCTCTCGGCGGCGCGGCGGGAGGTGCATTACTTGGCCAGGCAATTGGTAGAAGTACGGAGGCAACCCTTATCGGAGCTGCCGTTGGAACTCTGCTGGGGTATATTGTCGGCAATGAGATGGATAAATTTGATAGAAGGGAGCTGAACCATACCTATGAGTTTGGTCGTTCCGGACAGACCACTTCCTGGCAGAATCCGGATAGTGGAAACGTTTATCAGGTAACACCTCAGCCGGCATATACAAGCCCAAGAAACCCGCAGGTGCCATGCCGTCAGGCGGAAATTCTGGCTACAATTGATGGCCGTACGGAGAAGACCTATACCACTGCCTGCAGAAATGAACAAGGGCAGTGGGTTCTGCAAAATTGATAAAAGCAGGTAGACGTGGCTCCCTGGATGAATTCCAGGGAGCATGCCTTCAAGAAGGTGTCTCGTTTTTATGACTGTCTTCCAGTTCCTTGTAGAGCGCTAGAATACCGGATCGGGTCACTTTTTTGATGCCTAAAGGGCGAAGGAGTTCTATCAGAGAGTTGACCTTGTCTTCTGTTCCGGTGACTTCGACGATATAGGAGTCAAGGCCGGCATTGACAATCTTTGCGTTGAATATCTCCACCAGCTGTATAAGCTCTGTTCTGTTCTCTTGTGTAACCGCAATGCTGATCAGGGCCATTTCTCTTTTGACTGATTTTTCGTCCAGGGTCATGTCGCGGAGTTTGATAACATCTATCAGGCGGTTCAACTGGGCTTGAATTTCTATAAACTGGGAAGGCGTTGATTTGGTCTTTATGGTTATTCTGGAAATGGCTGGGTCATGCGTAGGTGCCCCGCAGATACTCTCCATGTTGTAACCTCTGCCGGAAAACAATCCAGTAACTCTTGAGGTAACGCTGGGTTTATTTTCTACTAACATTGTAATTATGTAGGATTGTTCCTCTTCCATGCTTCTCACCTCTGCTCATTTTTCGAATTCCACCATTTTCAGATGATATGCCATTGCACATTGCTCACAGGAACATGATTACTACTCTATCTGTTATATACCTGAAAAAGAAACGAAATACGAGTAAAAGCGGTTGATTTCTTCTTCTGCCGGCTCGTGATCAGAAATTTGCATTTATGAATATTCATGATTTATTGACATTTTTCCGGAAGATGTGGCATCTGGAAGAAAAGCTCGCCTAACTAATTCTATTGTTCACTTTATCGGCGTGTTATGGTATCCTGGTGCGTGTCGTGGAGAAAGAATGAGAGAAGAGACCGGAAAACGCCCTTATCGCAATATTGCTGGAAACGAGGAGTTATATCTTTCTTGAGGAGGAGTGATGTCGGTTGAAGAGCGCAGAACAGCCCGAAGAGTACCAGTAAAACTTTCGGTAACAGAAGAGTATCTTGCGGCAACACAACATGTTGCTGCTGTCAATATCAGCGAATATGGTATGCATTATTACAGACCGCTGGATTCTGAAAAAAGAGTGAATCGAGAAGTTCTGTTGACGTTTTCCCTGCTGGACAGACCACAGCCCATCAAAGCGCTGGGATGGGTTGTGGAAGAAAGGGTAACCGGGGAAAAAATAGCTTCTCATGTCACTTTCATGTTTTTACCGGAAAAGGATGAAAGATCAATCCGCGACTTTGTCGCTTCCTGCAGTGAGCATTATTTCGTGTACTGCTGAAAATTCCGGTCTCTTGGTGTGATTCTCAGGCTAAATAGAGAATGTGCCAGTCCTTGCCGGCTGAGGGGATATTTTCCGTGTTGAAGCAATAGGCGTGTTTTCTGGGGTCGACAGCGAAGAGAGGAACCGCCTCTGGACCCTTGCTTTCTAAAAAAGTCTGTAGATCAAATTTCTCCTGCAGTTTTAAACGTTGTATAGTTGCTCCTTCCTCTACCATCCTGCTCAGTAATGTATAGCCTGCCTGTTTGCTGAAAAGAGTCGTGCCGCAGAACTGCTGTGTTGTCCGGTGTGGAAAAAGAGAATAAATATTACTTTTGCCAAATTCTTCACGGTAGTGAAAGGTAGCGGCAACATTTTCACTTTCATGGGCGGACAGAGCAAGGAGTGTTCCCAGACCAAGAAGTTCTACATTATAGCCGGTTTTCTGGGCAATGGGTCTGCCGAGACAGTTTGGGATACCGTCTTTTGTCGCTTTGGTGAGGCGGGTTGCATTGTTATCGGTTATGAGGACTTTGACCCCGCTTTTCAGAAGAGCCTTTGCGATGGCTCGTGATATATGATTGCTGCCGAAAATGAGGAATCCGTTTGGTTCCGGCAGAGTAACTTTGAGCAGCTTTGCGATGGGACCGGCGGTAAGGCTTTGCACCAGAACGGTAAAGATGATAACCATAAAGGTGAGCGGAACCAGGAGCGGTGCGTCGGCATGTCCGTATCCTTCAAGCTTCAGCGCGAATAACGACGAAATTGCAGCTGCTACGATTCCACGAGGAGCAATCCAGGCGAGGAAATGCCTTTCTCCCTGACTGAGACTTGATCCCATTGCGGAAGCTGCGATACTGAGAGGTCGTGCGAGAAACTGCAGGACAAGGCAAATCAGGAGGGCCTGCCAGCCAAGCTGTTGCAGTGTTGAAAAGTCGAGTCGAGCCGCTAGAACGATAAAAAGAAGAGAAATCAGGAGTATGCTGAGAGTTTCTTTGAAGGCGAGTATGTGTTCAAGATCTATGTTTTTCATATTGGCCAGCCAGATACCGAATACCGTCACGGTAACCAGGCCTGACTCCGGTTGAAAAAAGTTGGCAAGGGCAAATGAGGCGAATACCATTGCGAGAGCAGCAAGAGTGTGAAGAAATTCAGGTATGAAATGGTAGCGAAGACACAGGCCGAAACAATAGCCTGCGATACATCCGATAATCGATCCGAGAAAAACCAGCTGGCTGAAGGTCACAAGAGTGTGGCCTAAAGCTTCTCGGCCTCCTCCTGAGACGATAAATTCAAAAACAAGTACAGCCAGGGCCGCACCGATGGGGTCTATGACAATGCTTTCCCACCTGAGAATATTGGAAACAGAGGGTACAGGGCGAACGGCCCGGAGGATCGGAGCAACTACCGTAGGGCCGGTAACTACCATAATAGCGCCGAATAGAGTAGCAACTTCCCAGGATATGTCGAGAATAAGTCTGGTCGCTATTGTAGTGATTATCCAGGTTACCGCTGCCCCGATGGAGAGCATGTTGCGAACGACAACATGTAATCCTTTTATTTCCTTAAATTTTAAGGTGAGGCTGCCTTCGAATAAAATGATCGCAACCGAAAGTGATACAAAAGGAAAAAGAAGATCACCCAGAAGGGTTTCCGGATGGATCAGACCAAGAATGGGGCCAGCCGTTATTCCACTGAGCAGGAGAAAGAGAATCGCGGGGAGTTTCATCCGCCATGCTGCCCATTGACAGAGAATACAGAGCCCGAAAATAACAGCAATCAAAGATATAGTTGCAGTGGTCATGGAAAAAGCATAGTACGACTGCACCCGAAACGTGGCTTTTGGTGGGCAGGAAGATGATGGAAGTCGAGAGAGAAGGAAAGCTTAGCCATATTCACTTCACGACATGCAGCCTGTGAGTCTCTTTGATTTTTTTCCAAAGTTCCTTGACTATGACCATGGCTGGGTCTTCATAACGGTCATATCCTTTGCCGAGCAGAGCTGAGCAGGAGTCGAGGAGTTCGTGATTACCGCTGTAGAGTCCAAACTCTTTGCGAATGGTTTTGGCCAGAGCCAGATAGACCGAAGATTCTAGTTCATTTTCCGACAGGGATGCCATGATCACTTTGTCTCTGAGGAGCAGGTCTTTGAATAATATTTCGACTACTTCAGCTACAGTTCGAGGAGGATTTATTGTATATGTGTCGTTCAGGGGTTGAAACATCATAATATTATCTGGTTATTAAAATATGCATGCTTTGTGTATATCCACAAAGAGAACAATCGAGCGAGAAACACCTGTTCGCGTAGTTCTCTGTTCGGGTAAAGGTGGAATACTCTGTACAACAAACAGCTGAGATTGCCAACCATCTCTTACTATCAGTATAATACATCTGCGAACCGTGTCACCAGTTGTCTGCCTGCTGTCGTTGCGGTCCAGAAGGTTTTTAGGATTTTCCAATATGAGTCGATACTTTAAGGCTGAAGGGAAAATGATACTTGCTTCTCAGAGAAAAAGGAGGTAATGACGGGGTGAGAATTTCCATGCATTGATATTAAAGAGCTGTGCAACACATGAAAAAAATTCGTTATTTGGCAGAATATCTGTTTCTTGTTCTTTTTGGCAAAATTGTCCGCCTGTTGCCACGGAAGGTTATGCTTTCCATCGGTGCTCGAGCCGGTGATTTTATCTATTACTGCGCTCCCGTACGGAAAAAACTAACTTTAGAGCAAATTCGCAGAGCTTTTCCGGAAAAAAACAGCAGAGAAATTTCTGCTATTGCCAGAGAGGCTTATGGCAATCTGGCAATAAACAGTCTTGAGCACTTGTGTCTGCCTGCTTTAACAAAAGATGACCTGTTGAACATAGTCACATTCAAAAATGAAGAAGTATTCCAGAATGCTTTACAAAAAGGGCGTGGCGTTATTTTCGTTGGTGGCCATTTTGGCAATTGGGAGTATCCCGGGCCTGCGGCCAGTGCCAAAGGATATCCGATAGCCTATGTTGTGGCTGATATTGGTAACCCGTACATAGACAAAATGGTTAATCGACACAGAAAACAGACAGGAATTACTGTTTTGACCAAACGGATGTCAATACGGACTATGCTGAAAACATTGCGGCAAAATAATGCCATGGCAATGTTGATGGACCAGGATGCCGGGCGGAATGGAATATTTGTCGATTTTTTCGGCATGCCCTGTTCTACCCCGAGGGGGCCAGCGCTCTTTGCCCTAAAGACAGGGGCAATAATATTATTTGTTTCTTCCATACGCCATCCAGATGGTTCTCTTCAAGTAATTTTTGAAGAAGTTGAAACAGATTGTGATGCGGGTATTACCAGCGAAAATATCCGTGAGGTAACCCAACGATGCACATCAAAGCTGGAAGCGTATGTAAGAAAGTATCCGGGGCAATGGTTCTGGATGCACCGCCGCTGGAAAACCGCACCTGAGGATTCTTCAGAGAAACAGGAGTAAGATTCATATCCCCCAGAAGATGTCGGCGTCTCAAAACATGTGTTTGGCGGGTTATTGTTTGTTGAGAATATCCACAATACGAATGCGGTAATCAACAATATCGCTTCTCAGCGAAGAAAGGTTGGCGATTTTTTCGTCGACCTTGGATATGTGCATGTCGAGGATTTCTATGAGCTTTGGGGTTATGGTGTGAAAGTCCTGCTGGTTGATGTCGTAGTTTTCCGCGAGTTCCTGCATTTCTCGTAAAGAAATGCCAAGTTCTTTGAGTTTGAGGATAAACTTAAGCCGTAAGATATCATCCCGATTATAGGTTCGAGTACCGCCGCCGAGTCGTTCGGTTTGGCCCATGAGCCCTATTTCTTCGTAATACCGTATTGTCCTTGTGGTAATGCCGAGCTGCTTTGCCAGTTTGCCGATTTGGACGGTTTTGTCCTGTTTGCTGTTTTTCATTTTTCCTGCCAGGTTGTGGCTTTTATGGTATAAGTAGTTCTGCTGATGGGAGAAAAGTGCAGAACATCGTGTTTGCTTAACCTTTACGTAATCATGAAACCAAGATAGCACTACTCTTTGCCCGCTGTCAACTTAAAATATGTTGATTTCCAAGATGGTTCACGTAAACTGCCATTGAGGGCCAATTTTTTACACCTTGCTTATTGACCTTTACGTAAAGAAACTGTATAAAAGAGCAGATACAAGGATGTGTTTTGGGATGAGACCAGAGAAAGAGGATCCGCATGAAATTTGAATTGACTGAGGAACATAACATCATTCGAGACATGGTGCGCAGCTTCGCGGAAACAGAGGTTGCACAATCTGCCGGGATTCGAGACGAAGAAGAGCGCTTTGACAGACAGTTGATGTTTGGCCGGCCGGCTGAGCTTGGGTTGACGGGCATTGTCTTTCCAGAAGAGTATGGCGGTGCCGGCTCCGATTATATCAGTTACGCCATAGCCGTGGAAGAACTCTCCAGAGTCTGTGCTTCCACTGGTGTAACCTTGTCGGCTCATCTTTCGCTTTGCGCCAATCCAATTTATCTCTTCGGAACCGAAGAACAAAAACAGCACTATCTCGTTCCTCTTGCAGAGGGACGCACAATGGGGGCCTTTGGTCTGACGGAACCTGCTGCCGGGTCCGATGCGGGCGGTACCAGGACTGTCGCGGTCAATGATGGTGAGGGTTGGCTTCTCAACGGCACCAAAATATTTATTACCAATGGCGGGGAAGCAGAAACCTATGTAGTACTGGCCAGAACGGATAAAGAAGCGAAAAAGCATCACGGCATAAGCGCTTTCATCGTCGAGAAAGGGATGGAGGGCTTTTCTTTTGGCAAAAAAGAAAAGAAAATGGGAATCAGATCTTCGCCGACCCTGGAGCTAATTTTTGATAATTGCCGGGTTCCTGCAGAAAATATGCTAGGAGAAAAGGGGCAAGGCTTTAAAGTTGCCATGAAAACCTTGGACGGCGGACGTATCGGAATAGCTGCTCAGGCCCTTGGAATTGCACAGGGTGCGCTGGAAGCGACCGTTGCTTATTGCCGCGAGAGGAAACAGTTTGATGCGGCTGTTGGAACATTTCAGGGTGTCATGTTCCAGCTTGCCGACATGGCAACTCAGATTCAGGCGGCGCGGTTTTTAGTGTACAACGCTGCATATCGGGCAGGCAGTGGATTGCCCTATTCGCAGGAATCCGCAATGGCCAAGCTTTTTGCCAGTGAAACAGCCATGAAGGTAACAACTCAGGCGGTTCAGCTCTTTGGCGGTTATGGCTATACCCGGGAGTTTCCGGTGGAACGGATGATGCGCGATGCCAAGATCACGGAAATTTATGAAGGTACCAGTGAGATCCAGCGCCTGGTAATCGGTAGTGGGCTGATTCGTTGAGTAGGTTTGGGAAAACGGCAAGAGGGCATCTTTGTACTGAAGATTAGTCTAATGGCTGAATCAGCAGCAAAATGCTTTCTAAACGAATGAGATAATTAATGGAGTAAGAGATGGAGTTTACCCGGGAGATTTATTGGAATGTAGGACATGGATTTCTGACGCTGGGGCCGATGTATCTGCTGGCTTTGACGGCGATCGGAGTTCTGGTTTACGGTTTTCTCCAGCGTGTCAAGGTGTACAGGCAGGGGCAGCCTATGCAGCGAAGTGACCAGCCTGTTGATCACGTGGTTGATGCGGTGAAAACGGCACTGCTGCAGACGAAAGTTACCAGGGTTCCTTTTCCCGGTATCTTTCACGGTGTCTTTTTCTGGGGATTTTTCCTGCTGTTTATCGGCACAACGCTCATTGTCATTCAGGCCGACTTCACTGATCTGTTTTTTGATGTAATATTTCTTAAAGGTACGTTTTATAAGCTCTTTTCCATAACACTTGATATTGCCGGGCTGGCGGCCATTGTGATGTTGGGTGCTCTTCTGATACGACGATATTTTTTTCGACCCGAAGGACTGGAGAGCGGCAGAGACGATATCCTGATGCACAGCCTGCTGTTTGTGATTCTTGTTACAGGGTTTGTTATTGAAGGGGCCCGGATGGCAGTTACGGAGCTAGGCACTCCATTGGCTCCATGGTCTCCAGTGGGACTTGTGGTGGCAAATCTGCTTGCCCCCATCGGCGAAAATGGCCTTCTTCTGCTGCATCGCCTCACCTGGTGGTTTCATCTCCTGTTGGTCATGGGGTTTATTGTTTCCATTCCTTTTACAAAATTCCGTCATATCTTCACAACGAGTGCTAACAGGTTTTTCGCGGACCGTGGACCAACCGGAAAACTCATAACACTCAACCTTGAAGATGAAGAGGCGGAAAGTTTTGGTGCGGTCAATTTGACCGATTACACCTGGAAGGACATTTTTGATGCCGATGCCTGCACGCTCTGTATGCGCTGCCAGGATCGCTGCCCGGCATATACTACGGAAAAACCTCTCTCTCCCATGAAAATAGTGAACCAGATAGGCGATCTTGCTTTCAGTGCTGCGGAGAAAAAAGGTCTGGTTGATGTTTTCGGCAAAGATGCCTTGTGGGCCTGCACGACCTGTCTGGCCTGTCAGGATATCTGTCCGGCCTCCATTGAACATGTCCGCAAGATTATCGATGTGCGCCGCAGTCTGGTGCTGATGGAAGGTGAGTTCCCAGGTGAGGAAGTCATGACCGCCATGGAGCACACCGAAGTAAATGGAAATCCCCTGGGCCTGGGATATGCTGCTCGCGGGGATTGGGCTGAAGATGTGGATGTTTCTCTTATGGCTGATGACAGCGAGGTCGACATTCTCTACTTTGTCGGCTGTTATGGCTCTTTCGACAAACGAAATATCAAGGTGGCGAAAAGCTTTATCGCACTGTGCAACAAAGCAGGCGTCAAGGTCGGCATACTTGGAAAAGAAGAAAAGTGCTGCGGTGAGCCGATGCGGAAGATGGGGAATGAATATCTCTATCAGAGCATGGCCATGGAAAATATCGAAACACTGCAGGGATACGGGGTGAAAAAGATTGTTACCACCTGCCCGCACTGCTTCAACACCCTGGCCAAGGATTATCAGGATCTGGGTTTTGAGTGCGAGGTTGTGCCTCACGCCGTCTATCTTGAGCAGCTTGTCAAAGAGGGCAGGCTGGTGATCAAGAGTGCTGATTTGTCCTGCACCTATCATGATTCATGCTATCTTGGCAGACACAATAATATCTACGACGCCCCTCGGAATCTCATCAGTTCTGCTGGAGGCAGGATTGTGGAAATGGAGAAGAATCGTGATCAGGCTTTTTGCTGCAGTGCCGGCGGAGGAAGAATTCTGGCGGAGGAAAAACTTGGTGAGAGAATCAGCGTGAAGCGCGTGCGGATGGCAGCTGAAACAGGCGCGGAGCAGCTTCTCTCCAATTGTCCTTTCTGTCTCACTATGTTTGAAGATGGTGTAAAGGGAGCTGACCTGGAGGGGCGTCTTGTTCCCAAGGATATTGCAGAAATTCTCATTGAACGCGTTTGAGTAGAGGTATAGACGGGTGGCTGCGGCAGATACGGCATTCCGCCTGAAAAGGTATAAATCCATCGTATTACCTCGTGAAACCATAGAGTGGAGGAAAGTATGAAAATTTTGGTGTGCATCAAACAGGTACCGGACATGGAATCCCGGTTCAAAATTAATAGCGAAGGGAACTGGTATGACAGCGGCGATCTTGCATGGCGTATGAATGAGTACGATGAATACGCGGTC